>CAZYPV010000001.1:0-14522 GCA_964649515.1 uncultured Comamonadaceae bacterium
CATATTAGGAAACCCCAACTTGGTAGATCTCTTCTCGTTGCTCTTGAACCTTAGGATCAGAAATGTACTGGTCATAATCCATGAGCTTATCGATCATCCCCATTGGACCAATTTCGATAATTCTATTGGCAACCGTCTGAGTGAAGGTGTGGTCATGAGACGTGAAGAGCACCGTTCCAGGGAAATTCGACAGGGCATTATTAAACGCTTGAATCGACTCAAGATCCAAGTGATTGGTGGGCTCATCCAGCATCAAAAGATTGCCTTTTTTCAGCATCATGCGAGAAACCATACAACGAACCTTCTCACCACCTGATAGGACGTTGCTCATTTTGAAAGTCTCTTCTCCGCTGAACAACATTTTCCCCAAAAATCCTCGAATGTATACTTCATCTTTGTCCTCTGAGAACTGTCTGAGCCAATCAATAAGGTTATCATTTCCATCAAAATATTGCTCGTTTTCAAGAGGCAGATAAGAGGTGGTGATGGTTTGCCCAAATTCCACACTTCCAGTGGAAGGTTTTAATTCCTCGTTGAGAATTCGAAAGAAACTGGTTACCGCAAGGCTGTTGTTGCTCAAAACCGCAATCTTGTCTCCTTTGCTGACATTAAGATTAACCTCCTTAAATAGGGTAGAGCCCTCATTGGTGTAACTCAAATCAGTAATGTGCAAAATCTGATCTCCCGCCTCACGTTCTTGTTCGAAGATGATGGCTGGGTAGCGACGTGAAGAGGGTTGAATATCATCGATGTTGATTTTTTCAAGGAGTTTCTTCCGGCTGGTCGCTTGCTTGGATTTTGATGCATTTGCGCTGAATCGAGCAACAAATTCTTGAAGCTCTTTCTTCTTGTCCTCAGCTTTTTTGTTCGCAGAGTTGCGCTGACGAAGGGCCAATTGACTCGATTCTAACCAGAAGGTATAGTTCCCCGGGAACATCTTTACTTTCTTGAAGTCGATATCAACAATGTTGGTACATACTGTGTCCAAAAAGTGACGGTCGTGAGAAACGACAATGACTGTATTTTTGAAGTCAAGCAGAAAATCTTCCAACCACGCAATCGTTTTGATGTCAAGGTCGTTGGTAGGCTCATCGAGAATAAGTACGTCGGGGTTTCCAAACAAAGCTTGTGCAAGTAAAACACGTACTTTTTGGTTACCATTTAGCTCGCTCACTTTTTTGTTGTGAAATTCTTCAGAGATTCCAATTCCGCTCAAAAGGGCGGCAGCATCTGCTTCAGCATTCCAACCGTCCATTTCTGCAAAAACATCCTCAAGTTCAGCAGCTTTAATTCCATCCGCTTCTGAAAAATCTTCCTTCATGTAGATGGCGTCCTTTTCCTGCATGATCTCCCACAGTTGCTTGTGCCCCATGATCACGGTATTCAGCACTTCCACTTCATCAAACTCAAAGTGATTCTGACTCAAAACCGCCATTCGCTTCCCCGTTTCAAGATTGACGTGTCCTGAGTTAGGATCGATTTGTCCGGCCAATATTTTGAGGAATGTAGATTTGCCCGCTCCATTTGCACCGATAATACCATAGCAATTATCGCCCATGAACTTGATGTTCACTTCATCAAATAAAACTCTTTTGCCAAATTGGAGGGATACGTTGTTGACTGTCAGCACCGTTTGAAATTTTAAAATGAGGGGCAAAGGTACTTGTTTCTTTTCACTTAAGCCCAATAAATCCTAGGGTTTCGTACCTTCATCGGCAATTGAGAACAATGGAGAAAGTAGAGTTATACCGCGCTTGTTTGGAACACCTGAAAGCGCAAATTTCTGAGCGATCTAAAGCAGTCAATGATGCACAAGAAAGCGTTGAGGTCAACGGTAAATCAAGCGCAGGAGATAAGCATGAAACGGGAAGAGCCATGGCACAGATTGAAGTGGAGAAGTTGTCCAATAATTTGCAACAAAGTAAACAGCTCTTTGCGGCGCTACAACAGATCAAGCAAGGTGCTTCGCAAAAAGTAGAAGGAGGAGCTCTTTGTGAAACGAATGTAGGTTTGTTCTACATTTCGGTTTCTTTGGGAAAGCTAGAGTTCGATGGGAAAACGGTTTTTTGTCTGTCACCAGTAGCTCCCATTAGTCAGGCAATGCTGGGTTTGAAAAAAGGGGATGTCTTTTCAATGAATGGAATAAAGCATACAATTAAACAGATTCTTTAATGCTCTTTTTATCAAGTACTTATGAAACTTTTTCTAACTCTCCTGTTTTTTCGAGATAGGCTAGGGCTAAGCGAATTTCATGGTATGGAACTTGCTCATTTAAGGCTTCATAGAAGGGTTTGAGCTTTTTCTTTTCTTCTATTTTGGGGAGAACCGAACGGACCAGATGAATGCTTTCTTCCTCGATTAGTCCTTCTAAGCTTTTCAAACGACCATCGATGTAAAGGTTGGCGAGATGACTGTAGATAGTGGTTACCTGAAGATCACGATCCAACGCAATTTGCTTGGGACTCAATCCCTTTGAAAACAATTCAAGCGTTTTGTTGAAGGTGTCCGAAGGTTTCTTCTTGTTCTTTTGAAACCGACTGATTTCAGCAAGAAAATCATGGGCGTATTTATTTGCTTTGTATTCACCCACACCAGATACATCTAGGAATCGTTCGAAGGTGGTTGGTTTAACAAGGACCATGTCGCGCAGGGTAGCGTCGTTAAACACCTGATATGGTGGGATCTTAGCGGCATTAGCGAGTCTTCTCCTTAAACTTCTAAGGCGATCGAACAACATTTCATCCGGACTCTGATCAGCGACTTGAGAAAGTTTCGGTTTAGTAGGTTTTTCGGAACTCACTTCTTCTGGAACCTTGGTGAGTTGAATGGCTTTTTTTCCTTTTAAGACAATTTTCCCCGCTTCCGTTACTTTTAAGCTGAACCCATCATCATAAGCCAGTTCAAAAAGTCCCTGGTTCAGCATTTGAACAATGTAATGTTTCCAATCTCTGAACGAAACCAATTTACCAACACCATAGGTTTTGATCTTGTTGTATTCTTGAGCAAGTACTTCGCTGTTCGCAGATCCTCTTAAGATGTTCACCAGCATATTGGTACCTACTTTTTCTTTGGTCCGAATGCTTGCTGAAAGGGCCATTTGAGCCAATTTTGTTCCATCAAAACTCACCGGTGGATGATCGCAGATATCACAATTGCCGCAGTCTTCTTTCAAATATTCACCAAAATAGGAGAGGAGCACTCTTCGTCTGCATGTTGTCGCTTCAGCATACTGAAGCATACGGTCAAGCTTGGTTCGATTGAGCTCTTTTTGTCCGCTTTCGTCGATGAATTTGCTTAACATCACGATGTCTTTCATACTGAAATAGAGTACAGTATCGCTCGGCAAGCCATCTCTTCCGGCCCGTCCAATTTCTTGATAATACCCTTCGATGTTTTTCGGCATATTGTAATGCATCACCCATCGAACATTGCTCTTGTCGATACCCATTCCAAAAGCAATGGTTGCACACACCACTTGGGTCTTGTCATTAATAAAATCCTCTTGAACTTGAGAGCGAACACTCGAGGAAAAACCGGCATGATAGGCCTCAGCGTCAATTCCAGCTAACTGCAGCTTACTAGCAAGTGCCTCCGTTTCTTTTCGGCTCAAACAGTACACAATGCCCGATTGATGTGGCCTTCGGTTAATGAAGGAGACCATTTCCCGGATTTTATCCTTCTGAGGCATTTGTGGGCGTACCTTCAAACTTAAATTTTTCCGGTCAAACGAGCTGACAAACGTTTTTGGGTGACGCAAAGCTAATTGCTCCACAATGTCTTTTCTTGTGACCTTATCTGCAGTGGCTGTGAAGGCGACAAACGGACAATTACTCCAGCGTTCACGGAGTAGTTTTAATTGCGTGTATTCAGGTCTGAAATCGTGTCCCCACATGCTCACACAATGTGCTTCGTCCACTGCCACGAATGAAATGAATTCATCCTTAAGCCATGGAATTCCGCCACCAATGAGTCTCTCGGGGGAGACGTAGAGAAATTTCAATGCCTTTGATTCTACCAATTGGCGAACATCACTTTCCTCTTTTGCTCCTAAAGAACTGTTGTAAAATGCTGCAGCTATTCCATTAGCTCTCAGTGCTTCAACTTGATCTTTCATGAGTGAAATGAGCGGGGAGACCACGAGAGTCAAGCCATCGAAAAGTAAACCTGGGATTTGAAAACAGACCGATTTTCCACCTCCAGTAGGCATCAACACTAATCCATCTTGTTTAGCAAGGATGTGCTCAATGATTTCGCGCTGTTTTGGTCGGAATTCATCATAACCAAAAACCTCTTTGAGTATCGATTCGGGCGTATTCATGATGCAAAGGTAAACCATCAATACCACCAATTGGAAATGACTTTATAATTGATGCTCGATCTTTTGTTGCTGTATTGGAAGACTGGTCAAAAGGGATGAAAATTGTTAGACCAATTCAAGATTTTTTAGGGAAGGTGCAATTCTTACACGACCTTTGTAAGGTGAAGACGATAACAACATTGATCATATTGGTTCCTGTACTTGCTCTGGGGCAAATTCCTCCTGGATACTACGATGCTGCTCAAAATTTGGAAGGAGAAGCTTTAAGATTCGCTCTTCATAACATCATTGACGATCATAACGTTTTATCTTACAATAGTTTGTGGGGGCACATGGATGAGACCGATGCACAAGCCGATGGAGACGTTTGGGATATTTATGGATATGACCCGGATGAAATTCCGGCGTATGAGTACACCTTTTTTTCGGATCAATGTGGTAGCTACGCTCAGGAAGGGGACTGCTACAATCGCGAACATAGTTTTCCAAAATCATGGTTCGGTGATGCCGCTCCAATGAATTCTGACCTCTTTCACATTTATCCCACGGATGGATATGTGAATGGTCAGCGTAGCAATTTGCCTTATGGAGAAGTGGAAACCGTGGTGTGGGAATCTACACTGGGTGCAGCAAATGGGCTTGGGGAAAACTTCGGTTATAACGGACCCGTTTTTGAGCCTCCTGCTGAATATAAGGGAGACTTGGCGCGAACTTATTTCTACATGCTTACGCGGTATATGGATGTATGTGGTAATTGGCAGAGTCCCATGTTGGAGAACGGAACATTCAGCCAATGGTCCATCAACACTTTGATTCAGTGGCATTTGAACGACCCTGTATCCAGTAAAGAAGTAAACAGGAACAATGCAGTTTACGCGAAACAATGGAATCGAAACCCTTATATCGATCACCCAGAATGGGCAAGTTTAATTTGGACGGCAGACATTGTTGACCATATTGAAGAAACCTCTTCGAAATTCACTATTCGTCAGGAAGGAAAGCACATTACAATTCTCTCGGATTTAAGCAATGTAGAATACAGCATCCATGATTTGATGGGAAGAGTCATGGAAAAAGGTCAAATACAAAGGGATGAAACATTACGCTTCGAGACCCTTTCAGGACATTTTTTTATCCGTTTTCAAAGTGGCGAGGAAGTGAAAATATTTCGGTGTTATTTCTAGTCATCGTCAGACACTTACCAACAACGATCAACCTTCACCTTTTTCCCCTTGACCTTTGCTTGTCGGAGAGTTTTGACCACATCCTTGACCTTATTCAAGGGAACGGCTGCGAATGCGGCATGATCCATAATATCGATTTTGCCCACCTCATGGGGCTTCAGTTTCGCCTGTTTAATGAGTACACCAAGTACATCGACCTTATTGATCTTTTCCTTTTTTCCACCTCCAAAGTACACCGTTGCGTTTGATGGAAGACTCACCGTTTTTCGTTGGGAGGGAAGAGTGAAATCTTGAAAATCCATTGCAAAATCAGGAAGAAATTCATCATCACTTAACAGAATGAAGCTTTTTCCTTCAGCACTCATTCTCGCCGTTCTGCCGTTACGATGAATAAATGAGGCTTCATCTTTCGTTGCCTGATAATGGACCACGAAATCCATATTTTGAATATCTAAACCCCTTGCAGCAAGATCGGTAGCCAAGATATAATTGACGCTTCCATTCCTGAATTTCAAAAGGGCTTTTTCACGGTCCATTTGTTCCATTCCACCATGAAACGTTTCGTGAGGTAGACCAAGGTTATCCAAGAAATCGCTCACTCGTTCCACCGCATCCCGATGATTGAAGAAAATAATTCCTTGTTGAAGGTCCAATTCGCCAAGGAGTCGCTCAAGGAAACTTGTTTTCTCATCCTTTGGAGCTATGAGTTTGAATTTTTCTAGTGTAGGAGCCAAGTTTTGTTGTGCACCTGCTATTTTGAAGAAATTCAGAGCGTTCCAGCGTTGGGGAAGAACGATTTGGTCAGTGGCTGACACCAAAAAATGCTTTTCAACCATCTCAAGATATCCTAAAATGGAATTGATATCTTCCTCAAAACCAAGTTCTAGGGCTTTGTCGTATTCATCGATCACCACAAGTGTCAAATTGTCTTTAGAAAACCGTTCGTTTCTGCAGTGATCGGCTAATCTTCCTGGAGTTCCAATGATTACCTCGGGCGCATTGCTCAAACTTCTGGCCTCATTTCTGCGATCATGGCCACCATAGCAGCAGAGCACGTTGAGACCTGTTTTCATGTCTTGCCAAACAGCAGTGATCTGCAAAGCCAGCTCTCTACTTGGAGCAATGATCATGCATTGCGAACCTCCTTGAGGAACGATTTGATCCAATAAAGGGAGAGAGAAACCTAACGTTTTTCCACTGCCTGTGGGTGCGTGAAGTTGAATGTGATCGTACTTTTTAGCTGCTTGAAGCATCTCTTCTTGCATGGGTTTTAGTTCCGTAAAACCCAATTTGCCCATGGCCTTATTTACTCTTGGAGTATTCATCCTGCAAAGGTAGGTGCTCTTGTTAAGGGAAGAAAGTTTAATTTAGCCGCAAAATTGGATAAGGGCCTTGTCCCGGACAATCGAATAATTGAACCTTAAGATCACACCATGCTGCAGTACTCACTAGAAAAGACCGGAAATAAGTTGTTCAAATACAGAGGACAAATCCCCGCTGTCTTATTCCTACTGGCCATTCCTTTTATTTTTGACATGGAATACTGGGAAATGACAGATAGAGCCGTTGGCACTTGGAGTATAGCTGCTATTGCTACCTCAATCGTTGGTTTTTACATCCGATTCTTCGCTATAGCGACTACTCCTCGTGGTACTTCAGGAAGAAATACCAGTAAGCAAGTTGCTGAATCATTGAACACTACGGGGATTTATTCCATTGTTCGTCATCCGCTTTATTTAGGAAACTATTTTATTTGGTTGGGAATTGTGGTATTCACCTTCAGCTGGTCATTCATCCTCATCTTTTCTTTAGCATATTGGATTTATTATGAGCGCATTATGTATGCTGAGGAGCAGTTCTTGTTTCGTAAATTTGGAGAGAAGTATAAATTGTGGAGTAGCAGAACCCCTGCTTTTTGGCCTTCATTCAAAAACGCTACCAAAGGTCAAGTTCCTTTTTCCTTTAAAGCAATTCTTAGAAGAGAGTATTCAGGCGTGCTGGCCACAGTTTTGGGCTTTGTTTATGTGGAAGCACTTCGCTTATATGCTCAAGATATGTTGAACATGGAGCAGTTCCGAATTCCATTGTACATTTTAGGTGCCACGTTAATTGTAACGCTCATATTAAGAACCTTGAAGAAAACCACCCGCATTCTTCACGATGAAGTGCGGGATTAAATTCCTCGCATGGTAAGCTGAATGCGTTTTCGCTCCTTATCTACTTCTAAAACTTGAACGCGTACCTCTTGTCCAAGACGCACAACATCAAGGGGATTGCTTACGAAACGGTCAGCAAGTTGCGAAAGGTGGACTAAGCCATCTTGTTTTACTCCCAAATCAATGAAGGCCCCAAAATGGGTGATGTTACTCACTTTTCCGGGTAAAATCATTCCAATTTGAAGATCTTCAATACTTTGCACGAATTGAGCAAATTCGAATTGTTTGGCTTTCCCACGAGGATCCCGCCCGGGTTTTTTAAGTTCTTCTAGAATATCCAAGAGAGTAGCCATTCCAACAGAGTCGTCCAAGTAATCGCTCAAAGTGATCTTATCTAGTTCTTCCTCCATCAGATCGCTAGGATTGATGTTCGCTTCTTTTAGCATCAAATGAACGAGTTCATACCTTTCTGGGTGAATTCCAGTGTTGTCTAATACTTCGTGCCCGTTCGAAATGCGAAGGAATCCGGCGGCTTGTTCAAAAGCTTTCGCCCCCAAACCTTTTACCTCCAACAATTCCTTGCGTTCGTGAAACGGTCCAAGGATGTTTCGATATTCCACAATGTTCTTTGCGGTAGTCTTGGTCAAACCTGAAACGTGCTGCAAAAGGTGTTCGCTGGCTAGATTGAGATCTACACCAACCTTGTTAACACATCTCTCCACCACTTGATTGAGTCGCTCCTTGAGTCGGTTTTGATTTAAATCATGCTGATATTGCCCAACACCAATGGATTTTGGGTCGATTTTCACCAATTCGGAAAGGGGATCCATGAGTCTTCTTCCAATGCTCACGGCACCTCGCACAGTGACATCATGCTTGGGAAACTCAGCTCTCGCAATGGCTGAAGCGGAGTAGATACTAGCACCGTCTTCATTAACCATATATGCCTGAAGTGGTTGATAGCGAAGAAGTTCTTTCACAAGCGCCATAGTTTCTCGTCCTGCCGTGCCATCACCAACCGCAATCACCTGTATTTTGTATGCTTCAATCAAGTTTTCCAATTTTTTCATCGCCCCTTTACGGTCGCTTTTTGGAGGATGGGGAAAGATATTTTCATTATGGATTAATCTTCCTTGTTCGTCCAAGCAAACCACTTTACAACCCGTTCTAAATCCAGGATCCAAGGCCAATACCCTTTTTTGACCCAAGGGAGGAGCCATCAGCAGTTGTTCCAGATTATCCGCAAAAACATCGATCGCACGCTCTTCTGCTAGATTGAGATATTCTTGGCGCATTTCGGTTTCAATACTCGGCCTGAGCAAGCGGGAATAAGCGTCTGAACAGGCAAGAGAAATCTGTTCGGAACATTGATTGTTTTTCTTGATGAAAATCGATTGAAGTAACTCAATGGCATCTTTTTTATCAGGACCAATGGTGACTTTCAGAATACCTTCTCGTTCACCACGCAGAATAGCCAACAATCGATATCCTGGTGTTTTGGCTAACAAACCTTTGAATTGAAAGAAGTCGCGATATTTTTGACCTTCTGCTTCCTTTTCTCTCACCACTTTTGTTTTGATTAGGGCAGATCGGTGGAATAAACTTCTCATTCGTTTGCGGGCAAATGCGCGTTCATTGATCCATTCCGCCATAATGTGTCTGGCACCTTCTAACGCCTGTTCGGCACCCGGAACATTTCCCTTCACAAATCGCTGAGCAATGACTTGTGGATCGTGTTGTCCTTCTTTCATCAACATTCCAGCAAGGGGTTCAAGTCCCAAATCTCGAGCAACACTAGCTTTGGTTTTTCTTTTCGGTTTGAAAGGGAGATAAAAATCTTCAAGCGCTTGAATGCTTTGGATTTCCGATATCTGATCTTTGCGTTCATCAGTTAATAACCCATGATCAGACATGCTTTTTGTGATTGTTTTTTTTCGCTCATCCAAGCTCTTTTTGAGTTGAATATCATCGATGATCTCTTGGATCTGTAGCTCATCCAAGCCAGAGGTCGCCTCTTTCCGATATCGTGCTATAAAAGGAACTGTAGCTCCTTCATTGATCAGTTTTTGGATGATTTGAGTCTGCTTCTGGGTGTATTTATTGCGTTTAAGCGAGGAACTGTTCATCTCACAAAGATAATTGTTGTTGTGCTTATTGATTTAAGTCGCCCAATTGTGAAAACGGATCTTTCACTTAGATCTCCCAGTATCTAAATCTTGGTTATTGATTTAAGTCGCCCAAATTCTTCAAATGGGGTAAAATGTCTTTAATGGTTGATGGATTTCACTCAAATGATGAGGCGCGGAGGAAGGTCCTTAGGGTATAATGACTTACGTCGCCAAATCGGAGGTTTGAATATTTCAAATAGGTGTTAAACCTTAATTATCCGATCCATAAAGGTCGATTTCACTCGTCTTTGAAAAGATCCATTAGCTGAGGTTTCGAACATTATTTCGAATTGAGTCCCAATCAAAAATGCTGCAGTCTTAGTTTGTTGAACACTAGCTACCATAAGGGATATTTTGTCGGAGGTATTGATTTAAGTCGCCCAAAATCCATATTTCTATGATTGAAAAAACTACCATCCAAATCTTATTGATCGGGCTACTTTTGAGAAGCACAATTTCAAACGGTTCAAATTCAAAATCTCAACAGAAGTGAGCTTAAGCCGATGCAATCCGATCAAAAGAGAGCCAAGGGTGGATGATCATGGCTTTCAATAGTTTGAAACAGGTGCTTTTCTTTCTCAATTGCTCTCTGTTACGATACCGAAAAGAGAATTCACAACAATAATAATACAGGTGTTTATGCGAAATATGGACATGAGTTATCTTGATCCAGGCTTTTATCATTTCTCGGATAAGTGGTCTTGAGGTGGATTGGTCTGCTTCACACTCGCACAAATGATTCAGCCATTCGTCACCACGAGCCATTGAATGAAGAAGCTTTGAATGTTCACAGTTATCTGGTTTTAGATCGTTCAAAAGAACTGATCTGATCCTAAATACCCGATTTGAAAACCTTGGTTTCTTATCTAAATTAAACTTTAAAAATTGAATTTGGCTGATTCGTCCTAATTCCTGTTCCTTGAGCATATTCTTCTTCAGATTGTTGTTATTTGCACTTGCATCCTTCAGACTCTCAATGATTTGATTGTTTTCCAATCTGGCACAAGACTGTTGAATTTTCCGCTTAAAGAACCAAGCTGTTTTTTGACAGATGCTGAACCCCCGGGATAATTCCCGACTCGAAATACCTTCTGGAGTGGAGCAGATAAGAAAAACGATTTTAAATGCTTCGTTCAATGGGAATTTGATTTTATGAAATAGTGTTCTTGCAGTCGGCGACTCGTCATACCGACATTTCAAGCATCGACGATTCAAAAACTTTTTTCCCCTTCCATATTTGGTATGAGCGCACTTTTTGCAAACAAACCCATTTTTCCACTTGATATGAGCCAAGAATTCAAGACAGTTTTGAGGATTATTAAAGAGGTAGTTGTCCAATCTTTTAGAGTTCAGATGAGTGATCATATTTCTGTTTTTCAGTTATTTACAAATGTAAATCATGCGGGTGTTGAAGCCAGATTCATCCGCAAATTGAACGTAGTCATTCACAAAGTTGTAATGCAGGGATTGAAAGCGACTATGTAAAAATTTGGGTCATGAATCGAGTTGTATTCAAATGAAAGGAGTGGAGCAATAGAAATATGTAGACCGATGAATGCGTAGTCTCGGCGATTTAAATCGATAAAGAGCAGCTCTTACCAATGACGAAAGAAATATGAGAGTCTATAGTGGGAGATAGCTATTTCAGTAGCCATGCAATTCTTGTATTTCATCATTTTTTCCAAGGCAGTATGCTGTCAACAGCAATTGAGGAAAATCGGAGATATTTGGCGACTTAAATCAATAGTTGTTCCGTTCTCAACTACGGATTTTTCATTGCAAAGTCCTTTGTCTCTATCATCAATAAAGCCTTATCAAATGGTTTAGGCGACGTAAATCAATAGACTGTCATTTCTTTCTTTTCACCTTCCATTCCAATTCAGTTTCACTAAATTTGCTACTTACAAAACCTATAAAATATGCCGACAGCAGAAATCCATACTGAGAAAGGAATAATGAAAGTGGAGTTTTTTCAAAACGATGCTCCCAACACTGTAAAAAACTTCACAGACCTCGCGAAAAAAGGTTTCTACGATGGTCTCACTTTTCACCGAGTAATCCCAAATTTCGTAGTACAAGGTGGATGCCCAGATGGCACAGGAGCGGGCGGACCAGGTTATAAAATTGATTGTGAGCTAGATGGTGACAACCAATTTCATGACAAAGGAGTTTTGAGCATGGCCCATGCTGGAAGAAACACGGGAGGCTCTCAGTTCTTTATTTGTCATAGTAGAGATAATACAGCACACTTAGACAGGAATCACACCTGCTTTGGTAAAGTGATTGAAGGTTTGGATGTGATCGATGATATTCGTCAAGGTGATAAAATGACCAAGGTCGTAATCAACGATTGATTATTTGAACGATAAAGCAAAAGCCATCATGAATCATTTTCTTGATGGCTTTTGTG
The DNA here is from genome assembly GCA_964649515.1 of uncultured Comamonadaceae bacterium. GTDB lineage: Bacteria > Bacteroidota > Bacteroidia > Flavobacteriales_D > Sanyastnellaceae > CALKGK01. The sequence goes on from CAZYPV010000001.1 coordinate 12,237, forward strand.
GTTTTTGGCTGATGATAATTGAGTTTAGGAATGAGAACAATCAAAAAATAATACGATGAAAGATTTAAATGGTAGAAAGGTATTGATCACTGGTGGAAGTTCTGGCTTAGGAAAGGCTACTGCGAAACATCTCATAGGAGAGGGAGCTGAAGTGCTGATTACGGGAAGAGATGAAAAGAAGCTGAAGCAAGTAGCTGATGAACTTAATTGCCATAGTTTGGCTTTTGACATGTCTAATCTCGATGGTTTGGAGAGCATGGCAGCGAAGGCTGTTGAAATGTTGCAGGGAATTGATGTACTCATTAACAATGCGGGAATAGGGGAATTTGCTTTGTTAGGTGAAATAGAATTAGAATCCTTCGAAAGAGTGTTTCGAACAAATGTGTTCGGACTCTCTATGCTGACTCAATATTTACTTCCTGAATTGAAAAAATCGAAAGGCGATATTGTGAATATAGCAAGCACAGCCGCAGTCAAGGGGTTTGCCCATGGTAGTGTTTACGCTGGTTCGAAGTTCGCTTTAAGAGGAATCACTCAATGTTGGCAGGCCGAGTTAAGACCGCACGACATTCGCGTTTTCTTATTGAATCCGTCAGAGGTACCGACAGCATTTAATGTTCCCGATAGGCAGGAAAAATCCCTGGTTCAGAACAAGTTGAGCCCCAATGAAATAGCACACAGCATTGTGAGCATGCTTCAAATGGATCATCGTGGTTTTATTCCCGAACTGACAGTTTGGGCAACAAATCCGTAAGTATTGGTTGGAGTAGGGGAGTTCCTTACTTTTCTAAATGTATGGGTTTTAAAATCTTTGCGTCGATGTAAAAAGTACCGAAAGGAACCATGCTTGACATCAATACTTTCCAAGTTGTTTTGAAAAATTTCCAGTCATGGACGACATGAACCAACAAGGCAAGCAAGATGAAAATCATGAAAAGTACTCCATGAGCCATTCCAACATACTTCACAACGAAGTCTTGATCAAAGATATACTTCATGGGCATGCCAATGAATAAGAGTATAATGAGGGATAAACCTTCAAAAAATGCTACAAAACGAAGGAGTCCAATGCTGCTACCAAACATCTTTTTCATGACTTTGTGTGTGATTTTCGCTTGTAAATTTAATTCACTTATTTCAGGGTTTTGTCATGATTTCATCATGTTTCATTCATTATGTTAAGTAGAGAAAGCCATGTGGAATTGCCCAGATTGCGATAGAAAATTCAACAAAGAGGATCAAAAACATACCTGTTCAACGAAAGATGTTGGTGAGCTGTTTATCGATAAATCAGACGATTTGGTCTTGCTTTATGATGAATTGGCCAGCAAAGTAGAAACCTGGGAAAACGTTGAAATTCGTGCTGCGAAACACAGTGTGGTATTTTCGGTTGGAAGAGCTTTCTTGGTTCTAAAACCCATGAAGGATCAGTTGGACTTAAAGATTTATCTCAATGAACGTTTAGAGAGCGATCTGTTCTTCCGGGTGTATAAATACTACGGCCGGTTTCAATGCCAAATTCGACTGAAAGAAAAATGGGAGGTCAATGATGATTTACTTGAACTTATTCAAGAATCACACCGTCAGGCCTTAATTCCTTTGGATTCGAATAATCGCAGGCGCAGAGCTCGCAGGTATCCGAGATGATGAGGAACTTAGCATTAGTGTTCAAGCATAAAAGCACATTTGGCGACTTAAATCAATAGTTCGGAATATTGGGTACTATCAATAATTTACTACGCGAGTTAAATAGGGTTTTTCGTTTATAATGGCGACTTAAGTCATTAGCTTCATTCAGACTCAAAATTTGGGAGAATTAGATCAATAAATCTCCTTGAACTGGATGGCTTATAATTCAAACCATCAAAGTGAAGTTCCCTGTCGAATGGTTGGGCGATCTAAATCAATAGCTATGCCTACTACCGGCATATAATTAATATTATGTTAAGTTACGTTCCGCAAAGAAAGGGCCAGTGCTATTCTGACCCAATCCCATACTCCTTAAAATTATTTCCCCTCCAACAACTTAGACATTTTCAAAAGTCCCTCATCGTTGCCAGTTCGAGCATAAATGTCTCTCAACGATTTGATGGTGGATTGATCCTCACCGTCCAACTCAAATGCACGCTCCAAATACGGCAACGCTTTCTCAAAGTCAGCATTAGCCTTATCAACCATTGCGTTGTACTTCGCATTTTCCTTTGGTGGAATTTCATTCGCCAATTTGATCTTCTGTACTCCTTGGTTAAAATACATCGCTCCAAGGTTGTAGTTCGCATCAAAATA
>CAZYPV010000001.1:14622-74535 GCA_964649515.1 uncultured Comamonadaceae bacterium
GTTTCCAATGCAGCATTGTCATCGCCTGCTTGTCCTTGCATGTTTGCAATAAAGAGGTAAACATTGGGAACTTGATAATTCAATTCGCCGCATTTTAGATACTTCTCAATGGCTTGATCCATCATGCCTGCTTTTTCAAAACAAAGTGCTGTGTTGAATATTCCAAGAGTGTCAATTCTACCAAAAGCTCCTGCAACTACGGTCGATAGATCAAACATATCGGCTGCTTTCTTGAACTCTTGTGCTTGATAAAATCCCGCTCCATAATTGTTGGCTAATATTTGAGCGTTCTGTAGTCCGGCTTGATCTTCCGCGTGATAGGATCCACGGGTGTCAAGTTCCATTGCTTTTTTGTATGATTCGATGGCGGTGCTGATGGCACTTGGCTTTTGTACGAAAAGACTGGAGTCCCTCGCAATGTTCAAATAGATGTCGCCGCGGTATCTCCAAGTTTTTTCCTTGATACTGGCTTTTTCATTAGTGGTAGCACGATCAATGGCTTCTGCTGCCGCCATGTACTTACCTTCTTTGTTCAAGTTGTATGCTGTTACAACATCCTTTTGTCCGAAAAGGGTGATGCTGATAACAAGACATGCTAAAACTGACGTAATTTTTTTCATGTGTGATGAAGTGTTTTTATAGCTGATGCTAAATTAGCAATTATTCCACACTGCATTAGGCAAAACAAGTGCCAAAGTTCAATTTTTAGATAAAGAAAAACGGTTGAACTTTCGATCCAACCGTTTTAGATATCTCATTTGTAAGGGCTTTCCCCTCCTATTCTTCTTGATTTTCTTGCTCGTCAGAATCGTCAGAACTTTCTCGATTCCCGTCTTCACTTTCCGAATTGTCGATTTCAATGATGTTTCCATCTTCATCGTACATCACTTCCTCTTCGTCCTCGTCTTCGCGCAGTACTTTACATACTGCGGCGATTTGGTCTTTGCCTTTCAAGTTGATCAATCGAACACCTTGGGTGGCACGTCCCATAACTCGTAACTCGTCAATTCGAAGTCGGATTGCGATTCCCGATTTATTAATAATCATCAAGTCGTTTTCATCCTCTACGTTCAATATGGCAATTAAATCTCCTGTTTTTTCAGTGATGTTCAAGGTTTTCACTCCTTTTCCACCTCTGTTGGTGATTCGATAATCTTCTACAGCAGATCGCTTTCCATATCCGTTTTCAGATACAACCAATACATCACTTGAAGCATCCCGGATGCAAATCATTCCAATCACTTCGTCGCTATCATGCCCCAAAGTGATTCCTTTCACCCCTTGTGCCGTTCTTCCTACAGCTCGAACGGTGTTTTCATTAAATCGGATGGCCTTTCCACTTTTCAAGCCCATGATGATTTCATTGTTTCCGTCGGTCAAACGTGCAGACAATAATTCATCTCCATCACGCACAGTAATGGCGTTAATTCCATTGGTTCTAGGTCGAGAATACGCTTCCAAGGTGGTTTTCTTGATGAGTCCTTTCTTGGTGCAGAGAATCAAGTTGTTGGACTTAACGTATTCTTCTTCTCGGATATCCTGAACAGGGATGTAGGCCAATACTTTGTCGTCAGATTCAATGTTAATCAAATTCTGAATGGCTCGTCCTTTCGATTGTTTGGTTCCTTCAGGTACTTCAAAAATTCGCATCCAGAAGCACTTTCCTAACTTGGTGAAAATGAGCAGCCAATTGTGGTTGGTGGCGGTAAAGATGTGTTCCAAGAAGTCGTTATCACGTGTTGTGCTTCCCTTCGATCCTACTCCCCCTCTGCTCTGCGCTCGGTACTCATTCAGCTTGGTTCGCTTGATGTATCCGGCATGACTGATGGTTACGACTACTCTTTCATCTGGGATCATGTCCTCAATGGAAAGATCAGCAGAACTAAACTCAATGTTCGATCGTCTTTCGTCACCATACTTATCGCGAATTTCAATCAATTCGTCTTTGATGATCTCCATTCTCAATTCACGCTTGGCAAGAATTTCTTCCAAACGATTGATCAATGCCATCAATTCTTCAAATTCCTCACGCAATTTGTCGCGCTCCAATCCGGTCAACTTCTGCAGTCGCATGTCCAAAATGGCTCGCGATTGAAGTTCGGACAATTCAAAGCGCTCCATCAAGCCATTGCGTGCCTCCTCTGGAGTTTTGCTTGCACGAATCAATTTGATCACTTCGTCGATATTGTCCAAAGCGATGATCAAGCCTTCAAGAATGTGTGCACGTTCTTTTGCTTTGCGCAATTCAAATTCAGTTCTGCGCACAATCACTTCATGTCTGTGCTCAACAAAACAAGCAATCATTTGCTTGAGGTTGAGCATTTCAGGTCTGCCTTTTACAAGCGCAATGTTGTTTACTGAGAAAGATGTTTGCAGGGCGGTGTACTTGAACAATTTGTTCAAAACCACGTTTGGAATTGCATCTCGTTTCAATTCATAAACGATGCGCATACCATTACGGTCGCTTTCATCTCGAATTTCAGATATACCTTCAATCTTCTTATCATTCACCAATTCAGCCGTCTTCTTGATCATGTCGGCCTTATTCACCTGGTAAGGAATTTCATCAACGATGATAACTTCTTTTCCGGTCTTGGTTTCTTCGAAATGCGTCTTTCCGCGAAGAACTACTCTTCCTTTTCCTGTTTCAAACGCTGATCGAACACCTTCAACACCATAAATGGTACCTCCTGTTGGGAAGTCTGGCGCTTTTACGTGCTCCATCAATCCTTCAATACTGATGTCGTTATCATCGATGTAGGCTACCGTTCCATTGACAACCTCGGTGAGATTGTGGGGCGGCATATTGGTGGCCATACCAACGGCAATTCCGGCTGCTCCATTCACCAAAAGGTTGGGAACACGCGCGGGAAGGACTGTTGGCTCTTTTAAGGATTCATCGAAGTTTGGCGCAAAGTCAACGGTTTCTTTCTCAAGATCAGATAGCATTTCCTCAGCAATCTTTTTCAATCTTGCTTCAGTATACCTCATTGCTGCCGGGTTATCCCCGTCAATGGACCCAAAGTTTCCTTGTCCATCAACCATTGGGTATCGTAACGACCAGTCTTGGGCCATACGAACCATGGTGTCATACACGGAGGAATCACCGTGTGGGTGATACTTACCAAGCACCTCCCCTACGATTCTTGCCGACTTCTTGTACGGTCTGTTCGATAGTACGCCCAAATCGAGCATACCATATAGTACCCTTCTGTGTACGGGCTTCAATCCGTCCCGAACATCAGGCAAGGCACGCGAAACGATCACCGACATCGAATAATCGATGTAGGCTGATTTCATTTCGTCTTCTATGTTAATGGAAATTATTCTTTCTCCCTCTGCCATATCTTCCTTAATTTAGGTTTAGCATAGTCTTTGATAAGACAGACGAAAATAAGCAATTCGCAAGGCTTAGCTCGTTTTGGATTGATTCAATTTTCCACAAAATTGCACAGGTAAATGTGGATAAAAAGAATATCTGTCATGCTTTGAAGCGTCAACTTCGGATATTTTTGATTTTTAGGACAATTTCGAACTAACTTGGGAGCTGACCTGTTAACTTAAACAAGAAGAAAGGAACATTATGGATGCAAAATTTTCTCCCCGTGTAAAAGATGTCATTACTTATAGTCGTGAAGAGGCATTGCGCTTGGGCCACAACTATATTGGTGTTGAGCATCTCTTGCTCGGAATTATCCGTGAGGGAGAAGGAACGGCAATAAAAATCATGGAAGGGCTTTCTGTGGACTTAGCGAAACTTCGAAAAATGGTGGAATCTTCTATCAGAGCAAATGTTTCGAAAACAGCAAGTCAAGGAAACATTCCTTTGGTGAAGCAGGCCGAGAAGATTCTGAAAATCACTTATCTCGAAGCTAAGATTTTTAAGTCTCCCGTCATTGGAACGGAACACCTCCTCCTCTCTATCCTTAAGGATGAAGACAACGTAGCAACAAAAACCCTACATTCTTTCAGCGTGGATTACGACGCTGCCAAAGAAGAATTTGAAAGTATACTCATGGAAAACGCAGATATGGATTTGCCAAAGTCTGAATTCCCCGGTACGTCAGACGATGACGATGATGGTGGATTCGCAGGCTCAAGCAGCAGCTCTTCAAGCAAAAAGCCTGGAGATAGCAAAAGTAAAACACCAGTGCTCGACAACTTTGGTCGGGACCTGACAAAATTGGCAGAAGAAGGAAAGCTCGATGCCATTGTTGGCAGAGAAAAAGAGACGGAGCGCGTTTCTCAAATTCTCTCCCGAAGAAAGAAAAACAACCCGATACTCATTGGAGAACCCGGTGTTGGAAAATCAGCAATCGCTGAAGGTCTTGCCCTCCGTATTGTTCAGAAAAAAGTATCAAGAGTACTATTCGGTAAGCGAATTGTTACACTCGATGTGGCATCTTTGGTGGCTGGCACAAAATATCGTGGACAGTTCGAAGAGCGCATGAAAGCGGTAATGAATGAATTGGAAAAATCACCCGATGTGATCCTTTTTATTGATGAGATCCACACCATCGTGGGAGCTGGAGGCGCTAGCGGCTCGTTGGATGCTTCAAACATGTTCAAACCGGCCCTTGCACGTGGTGAGATTCAATGCATCGGGGCTACCACTTTGGATGAATACCGCCAACATATTGAAAAAGACGGTGCGCTCGAAAGACGTTTCCAAAAGGTTATGGTAGAACCTACAACTCCTGAAGAGACGATTCAGATTTTGAATAACATCAAGGATAAGTATGAGGAACACCACAGCGTGAATTATACCGACGATGCATTGGAGGCTTGTGTGAATCTAACCACAAGATACATTACAGATCGTCACCTCCCAGACAAGGCGATTGATGCTTTGGATGAAGTAGGGTCTCGTGTACACTTGAAAAACATCAATGTACCAAAAGAGATTCTCGATATCGAAGGTCAAATTGAAGATATTAAAGAGGAAAAGAATCAAGTTGTTCGCTCACAGAAATATGAGGAGGCGGCGAAACTGCGAGATAAAGAACGTCAGTTGATTGAACGTTTGGACGCAGCGAAATTGAAGTGGGAAGAAGACAGCAAAAATCATCGCGAGACGGTGACGGTCGATAATGTCGAAGAGGTAGTAGCGATGATGACGGGTATTCCGGTTCAACGTATTGCGGAAAAAGAGAGCGGTAAGCTGGTAAGAATGGAAAATGAACTTGAAGGCAAGGTCATTGGTCAGGATGAAGCAATTAAAAAGGTGGTTCAATCCATCAAGAGAAATCGCGCTGGTTTAAAAGATCCAAATAAACCGATCGGCTCTTTTATTTTCCTCGGTCCTACAGGTGTGGGTAAAACCCAACTAGCCAAAGAATTGGCAAAATACTTGTTCGATTCCGAAGAGGCTCTGATTCGCATCGATATGAGCGAGTACATGGAAAAATTTGCCGTTTCTCGACTCATTGGTGCACCTCCAGGATACATTGGCTACGAAGAAGGTGGTCAGCTTACCGAAAAAGTGAGACGTCGCCCCTACTCGATTATTCTCTTGGATGAGATCGAAAAAGCACACCCCGATGTGTTCAACTTGCTCTTACAGGCTTTGGATGATGGTCAACTTACAGATAGTCTTGGCAGAAAGATCGATTTTCGAAATACGATCATGATCATGACGTCAAACATCGGTGCTCGTCAGTTGCAAGACTTTGGTACAGGTGTTGGATTTTCAACGGCTGCAAAATCAAGCAAAGAATTGGAGGCGAGAACGGGTGTGATTACGTCTGCTTTGAAGAAGGCTTTCGCTCCTGAATTCTTGAACCGTATCGACGATGTGGTGATGTTCAACTCGCTAAAAAGAGAGCATATTCACGAGATTATCGACATCGAATTGTCTCGCTTGTTTGTTCGTGTTGAAGATCTTGGTTATGAGTTGAAGCTCACCGAGGATGCTAAAGACTTCATCGCAAATAAAGGCTACGACGAGAAATACGGTGCGCGTCCTTTGAAAAGAGCCATCCAAAAATACTTGGAAGATCCTTTGGCTGAACAGATCATCAACTCAAGCCTTAAAGAGGGCGATTTGATCAACGTGGGGTACGATGAGAAGAAAGAAGAAATCACTGTAGCGATTAAAAAAGGTGGTGCCACGAAGAAGGATAAAAAGAAAGGTAAACCGACCGAAAGTACGGATGAGGAATAATTCAGTTCCAATCAATATTCAAAAAGCCTTGACTCCCTGTTGAGGCTTTTTTCGTTTTGAACAGTTTTTTTTGGAAAAGTCTGAGCACATAAGTCCAAAAGCTATGAATTTTAGAAGCACCTTTAAGGCATGAAACTCCATTGGAAATCCATCATTCGTAATAAGTACATTGTGGCGACACTGGCCTTTTTGGTTTGGATTACCTTCATCAATGATATTGACCTGCTTTTCATCTTAAAATCAAAAGGAGAATTGCGGGAGATGGAAGATCGTTTGGAGTATTATGAAAAGGAAAATGAGCTCATCCAAGAGTCGCTAGATGATCTCACAAGCAACAAGGCGTCCCTCGAGAAATTTGCCCGCGAACAATATTACATGCACAAGGCCAAAGAGGATGTTTTTGTGATCCGTGAACGCGAGGAGTAAACCCTTCACCTCTACCAATAAGCTCAAAGTCTTCCTTAAAAGATGTTGCCGAGTTGTGATACAAAATTCACGTAGAGTTGCGGCTTCAATAGCGCTATTGCAATCAACCCCCAAAGCGCTCCATACAGGTGAGCATCATGAGCAATTCCTGAGTTTCCCTTCTTGTTCATGTAGGATTCAAAGGCAAAAAAGAGAGCGCCCATGACAAATGCAGGGATGGGGATGCCGGGAAGAAAAATGAATGAAAGCTTGTTTTGAGGAAACATGATGATGTAAACAATCAATACCGCACTTACTGCCCCAGATGCGCCCAAGGAATAATAATTTGGGTTGTCGCGATGTTTCCGAATGGATGGTAAGGTCGCAAAGACGATTCCAACCATGTACAGCAGAATGAAGCTCAGAAGTCCTGAATTCCCTCCGAATCCCTCAATGTCAGGAAAATTGCTTGTCCAAATTTGTGGATTGCTGAAATGCTGTTCCACGGAGGTTCCAAACCCAAACAAAACATACATGTTGAAGAAGAGGTGCATGTAATCTGCGTGAATGAAGCCGTGGGTGAGTGTTTTGTACCACTTCTTTCCATGTACCACGGAATAAGGATTCATCATCAAACGGTGTTTGAGATCCCCGTTCTGAAAAGCGAGCAGCGATAGTCCAACAGTTACAATAATGATGAGTAAGGTAAAGGATAATGTCATGATTAACTCGAGTGATCTGTAACAATAAGCCATTCTCCGTCCACTTTTCGCCAAAGCAAGCTGTAGTGTCCGCCTATTTTTTCGTCTTTCAATTGAAGGTGCCATTCCCCAAGTACAAAAGCGTGTTGAGGGTCGAGGAGTTCCATGTCGATCAAGTCGAATTTCAATATGCCCATGGCTTCTCGATTGGGATAGGCTTTCTTATAATTGTTGAGTGTATTCTCCCACCCTTTCTTCAATCCACTTTTCCCGATAAATTTCAACTCATCACTTTTCCAATACCCTTCCATGAAGTCTTCCAAACTTCCTTCATTCCAAGCGATTTCTTGAGCGATCATGACATTTCGTATGTCGTTCAATTCAGCTTGTTTTTCCTTTTCACTCAACACCGACAGCTCCTGTTTCTCTTTGTGGTTGGGCTGAATACGTTCGTTTGGATTGTCCTTCTGTTCTGCACAGCCCATGAAAAGAAAAAGCCCAAGTGCCAGGGCAATGAGCTTTATTGGGGTTTGAAATCGTTTCATTGGGTGAAGTTACAGAATTTCTCCTGTGCTTACACGTTGAATCGGAAGTGCATGATGTCTCCGTCCTGTACGACGTACTCTTTTCCTTCAACACTCAATTTACCTGCTTCTTTCACTGCTTGTTCTGATCCTAGAGTAACGTAGTCGTCATATTTGATCACTTCAGCACGGATAAATCCTTTTTCAAAATCGGTGTGGATCACTCCTGCTGCTTGTGGTGCTCGGTATCCAGTTTTGATGGTCCATGCCCTAACTTCCTTCTCCCCTGCTGTGAAATAGGTTTGCAGATCTAAAAGACGGTAAGCTTGTCTTATCAATTTTGATACTCCTGGCTCATCCAATCCAATGTCTCCCAAGAACATGCTGCGTTCTTCAGGATCTTCAAGTTCTTGAATTTCCGATTCAATTCCTGCTCCAATCACAAGGATTTCAGCATGTTCGTCTTTTACAGCTTCTCGAACGGCTTCAACGTACTGATTTCCATTTACTACGGAGTTTTCGTCGACGTTACAAACGTACAATATGGGTTTGGTGGTGAGCAACTGAAGTTCATCCAAGATCACTTGCTCTGAGTCTTCTGCTTCAATGGTTCTTGCAGATTTTCCAGACTCCAATACTTCTTTGATTTTGGTGTAAAATGCAAGTTGCTTTTGGGCTTCTTTATCGCCGGTCTTAGCTGCACGAGCGATTTTAGCCATGCGTCCTTCTACGGTTTCAAGGTCTTTGAGTTGAAGCTCAATGTCGATCACTTCTTTGTCGCGAACGGGATTCACAGATCCATCCACGTGAACGATGTTTCCGTCGTCAAAACAACGCAAAACGTGAAGTATGGCGTCCGTTTCTCGAATGTTTCCAAGAAATTTATTTCCCAAGCCTTCTCCTTTACTGGCTCCTTTTACGAGTCCGGCAATGTCCACAATTTCAACGGTGGTTGGTACTAGGTTTTGAGGTTTGACGATGTCGGCAAGTTTGTTCAATCGAGGGTCTGGAACAGTGATTACTCCAACATTCGGTTCAATGGTGCAAAAAGGGAAGTTTGCACTTTGCGCTTTCGCATTGGAAAGACAGTTAAATAGGGTTGATTTCCCAACGTTGGGGAGTCCGACAATTCCGCACTTTAAAGCCATAGAGGATAAAATTGAAGCGCGAATTTACGGCAATTCTTTTACTTGTGAAATGGCTTTCTCGTTCTATCTGAACTTCCCAATTCTGCCCGGATATAGCACCAATTGGATGAAGTTGATTTCGATGATGTCTTGAATGGATTCAAACCCATATTCCCTGCTGTGAATTTTGACTTTTGGAAGATAACGAACATTGGTGCGTAGGATCAATGATTGGAGTCGATTCGGACGAATATCCCAGCCCACAACTACTCCGTAATTCCACTGATTTTGGGTAAATTCAAAGGAAGGCGTACTCAATGATTGGTGCCTAACTTGGTGGTTTTCGTAGGATACGAGCGGACCAATAAAGGGGACAAATCCGTGGTAATCGGCGAAGAACCACAAGGCCTCCACTCCTACTGCTCTTCGTTCGATTCGCTGTGTACTGGTATAAGCGTGTATCTCACTGGAGTATTGCCGGTATGGAACATTGATTTGAACATCCGGACGATGAAAATAATACCCCAGACCAAATTCAAAAGTTCGAGCCAATTCATGCTGTCCCAAAGAGGGATGCTCGTCTTGATTGAAGCGATTGGTCCCTTTTTGAAGTACAGAAGAAAACCCCAGAGCAAGACTCAAATTGTTCAATTCCCCGGTGCTCCCTAATGAATCGGACATGGCCTGAGCCCATCCCGACTTCCAGGATTTTTCGGCAGGAAGGGTGGTGTCAAAGGTTTTTTTCAGACTGAACCCGATGGTCCACGGTGCTACTGTAACTTGGTTGATTTCGAATTCTTCGGTGTAATAGTCGAAGGTGTTTTGCCCCAATAGCGAAACGTCCAAACCAAAGAGATAATCTCCAAACTGAGCGGTGAGTCCGCCGTGGTAACGTGGAACAAATCGATAGTCCACTGCTCCCATGCTACTAGAATCGGGTCCTAATTGTTGGTAATTGCTGGTATTGAACGACATGCCAAGGTATGGACGAAAGGCTTTTTTCTTAATGGACCATGGGTACACTTTAGCAGATGTGCTTACTCCATGTGAGTAAAGTGCGGTGTATTCATTATCACCAGCTTCTCGACGAATAACAGGAATGCTGATCTCAAAATCAGCGTGTCCCCAAAAATGTGTTCCCCCAAGAATAAGTCGTAATTCATTGATGTTGGTCACTTTCATCTCTTCTGCTTCATTCAAACCGAAGCTTCTAAAATAGGTCAAACCAGGAGTGCTGCTGAAGTTCAATCCTAAATTCATTTGGGCGAAGCGATGCCTTGTTTTGGCAGAATCGGGAACATAAACTTGGGACTGGCTTTCGTTCGCCAAAAAAAGTATGAGGGCTATGATCAGGTACTTCTTCATCTTTCACAAGTTAAAGAAGGCCGCTTTCGTAGAATCCTTTCTTATTAATAAGTTTTACACATTCCCTAAAAAGCAGGTTTGAAGCCTTATTTTTGTGGCGTCAAATCAGGATTATGAAAAACACGCAAGAATTACAAGAAATCGCATCTCAGGTGCGCAGAGATATCGTTCGTATGGTACACAAGGTACAATCAGGTCACCCTGGAGGATCTTTGGGTTGTACGGATTTCCTCGTTTCCCTTTACTTCGAACACATGAATGTGGATCCGAAGAATTGGAACATGGATGGTAAAAACGAAGACTTGTTTTTCTTGAGTAACGGACACATTTCTCCAGTTTGGTATAGCGTTTTGTCAAGAAAGGGCTACTTCCCTGTTGCTGAATTGGGTACTTTCCGTCATATCGACTCACGTTTGCAGGGGCATCCCGCTACGGAAGAGGGACTTGAAGGGATTCGTGTTGCTTCAGGTTCTTTAGGACAAGGACTTTCTGTTGCCTTGGGTGCTGCCCAAACGAAGAAATTGAACAACGATGATGGGATCGTTTTTACCTTGCACGGTGATGGTGAAATGCAGGAGGGGCAAATTTGGGAAGCAGCGATGTATGCAGCTCACCATAAAGTAGATAACGTAATTGCTACCATCGATTACAATGGCCAGCAAATTGACGGTTCGCTAGAAGATGTGATGTCCTTGGGTAATTTGGGCGACAAATGGCGTGCTTTTGGATGGGAAGTGATGGAGATGCAAGGACATGATTTTGACAATATTCGAGAAACCATAAATGCAGCTAAAGCGAAACTTGGTAATGGAAAGCCGGTACTGATTTTAATGCATACCGACATGGGCCACGGAGTTGATTTTATGGCGGGAACCCACAAGTGGCATGGAATTGCACCAAACGATGAACAACTCGATGCGGCCTTGGCACAACTTCCAGAAACCCTCGGAGATTACTAATCTGAAGCGCTGCCCGTCGTTCTTCGATGCATGATGAAACCCGTTCATAAATATCTTCTTATAGCGCTGGCTATCTTTTGTTCGAATGCGCTTCGATCTCAAGAAACCACGCGTATTCTCTTTGTGTTCGATGCTTCAAACAGCATGAACGCCTACTGGGGAGGTGAACGGAAAATCAATACCGCGGTGCGTTTGCTGGGCTCCTCTTTGGAAGAGCTTTACGGCTTAGAACATGTTCAACTGGGTTTGCGGGTATATGGACATCAAACAAAGCATGTCCCCGGTCAGCAAGACTGTGACGACACTGAACTGGTAGTACCAATCAGTAAGGGGAACAATTTAGTGATCAAAAAAGCGCTGGAAGGCATAACCCCACAGGGAACAACGCCCATAGCACGTTCTTTGGAACGATCGGCAGAGGATTTTAATTCGGCCGAAGGAAGAAACATTATCATTCTCATTACCGATGGAATCGAAGCTTGTGATGAAGACCCCTGTACTGTTTCCAGAGCTCTTCAGTCCAAAAACATCATTGTGAAGCCTTTCATTATTGGAATTGGGATTGATGACAAGTACAAGTCCACCTTCGAATGCGTTGGAAATTATTTTGATGTGTCTGACGATGAGATGTTTGAACAGGTTCTTGATATTGTGATTGCTCAAGCATTGAACAATACGAGCGTTCAAATCAACTTGAATGACGAGGCTGGAAATCCTACCGAAACCAACCTTCCGTTCACACTTTATGATGCCAATACTGGTGAATTAAAATACCATTTTGTACACACGCTCAATTCAAAAGGACTACCAGATACCTTGAACATTGACCCGCTTATCACCTATGACCTTCATTTAGATACGTGGCCCAACTTAGAGAAAAAGAACATTCAACTTGTACCAGGAGAACACAACACCATCACTCTCGATGCTCCTCAAGGGTCTATTCATTTGAGCATGGATGGGTTTAAAGGAGCTTACGAGAATCTAAAGTGCATCGTGAAGCAGCCAGGAAGTTGCGAGGTGGTGCATGTTCAAGACTATCACACCATAGAGAAATATTTGATTGGGAAGTATGATTTGGAAATACTCACCACGCCAAGTATCTTTCTTAAAGATGTTGAAGTTGCTCAGAGCGAACAAACCAACATCGAAATCCCAGCCCCCGGCAGCGCAATGATTCAAACGGGAGGAAGTGGTTATGGTGGAATCTACTTGAAGGAAGGAAATACCCGGAGGTGCGTTGTGCGTTTTGACGACGGAAATCCTTCAGGAAAATACGTTCTACAACCCGGACAATATATACTGGTTTTCCGGTCTTTTTCGGCCAGACAAACCGCCTATACCATAGAAAAGGAATTTACAATTAACAGCGGTTCAAGTTCCAATGTGCGCTTGAATTGATCATAAAGAAAAGCATCAACCCACTATGAAAAAATTCAACATTACTGAGAAGAAAGATACCCGTTCAGGCTTTGGTGCGGGATTGGCGGCTTTGGGTGAAACCAACCCGAATGTCGTTGCCCTGTGCGCAGACCTCACCGGTTCGCTGAAAATGAATGCGTTTAAGGATGCACACCCCGACCGCTTTTTCCAAGTAGGCATCGCTGAGGCAAACATGATGGGATTGGCTGCTGGGATGACCATCGGTGGGAAAATTCCGTTTACAGGTACTTTTGCGAATTTTTCTACCGGACGTGTTTATGATCAAATTCGTCAAAGCATCGCATACAGTGGAAAGAATGTGAAAATATGCGCTTCTCATGCTGGTTTGACGTTGGGTGAAGATGGTGCGACACATCAGATTTTGGAAGATATCGGGATGATGCAAATGCTTCCGCACATGACCGTGATCAATCCTTGCGATTACAACCAAACCAAAGCCGCTACAATGGCCATTGCCGACTTCGAAGGTCCGGTTTACCTTCGCTTCGGTCGTCCTTCTGTTCCTGTGTTTACCGATCCAGATCAGAAATTTGAAATTGGTAAAGCGTGGTTGATAGACGAGGGTGCTGACGTGAGTATCATCGCTACGGGACACTTGGTTTGGGAAGCCATTGAAGCTGCTCATGCACTTGAGGCAAAAGGAATTAGCGCAGAGGTGATCAATATCCACACCATCAAACCTTTGGATGAAGAAGCCATTGTGAAAAGTGCCAAAAAGACGGGATGCGTGGTTACAGCAGAAGAGCATCAAATTATTGGTGGACTTGGGAGCGTTGTTGCCCAATGTCTTGCTCAGCACTGCCCTAGCCCCATCGAATTTGTTGGTGTCAATGATTCTTTTGGAGAATCAGGCAAGCCGGCTGATTTGATGAAGAAATACGGTTTGGATGCCGAAAACATTGTTCTAGCAGCAGAAAGAGCCATCGCTAAAAAGGCGTAAAGGATAAAAATGACGACCATAAATGGAAAAAAAAGGTCGGGGCTTGCGCTCCGACCTTTTCGTTTCCTTTTCAGTATTCGTTTAAACCTCAACCAAATCATGTTCAGCCATTTGGCGGTAGATGGCCTCACTGGTGCTTGCACTTACTGGCAATAGCGGTAAGCGAAGGAAATTTTCGCAAATACCGCGATGTTTGAGCGCCTCTTTGATTCCTGCAGGACTACCTTCCACGAACAACAAGTTCATCAATTCGAGCAATTGGTAATGGTACACTCGCGCCTCATTCACCTGTCCGAAAAGTGCTTGATTCACCATTTGAGAGAAGATCTTTGGGAACGCATTTCCCACCACGGAAATGACGCCTTCAGCCCCCATAGCAATCAAAGGTAAGGTAAGCGCATCATCTCCAGAAATCACCTGAAAATCAGCCGGTTTTTTCAATAAGATCTCGCCAATTTGGTTCAAATCACCACTAGCCTCTTTGATGGCAACGATGTTGTCCACTTTGGCCAATTCAAGGGTTGACGCGGCTGACAAGTTTACCCCCGTTCTTCCAGGAACATTGTACAAGATTACGGGTACAGGGGAAGCTTTGGCCACCAGTTTGTAGTGTTCAATCATCCCGGCCTGGCTCGGTTTATTGTAGAATGGGCATACGGAAAGCACTCCACTCACTCCTGTCCAATCCATGGTTTTGATCATTTCACAGATCACTCGCGTGTTATTTCCACCGAGTCCGTAAACGATGGGCACCCTTTTTTTGGTGATTTCGATGATGAAATCCAAAAGGCTTCGTTTTTCTTCAATCCCCAAGCTCGGAGATTCGCCAGTAGTTCCTTGAACCACGAGATAGTCCACTCCCCCATCGATCATGTGCTCTACCAAGCGTTCGACGCCAGCAAAATCGATTTGCCCCTTTTCATTAAACGGAGTCACCATCGCCACTCCTAAACCTCCAAATTTGTTCATTTTAAATTGTACTTGGTGAGTAATGTTTGATACTTCTTAAATAATGCAGCTACACTTTGATGCTGATCAGTTATTCCAATGAGATCAGCGCTTTCTGCACAAACGCTGGTACTTGTTGCCACTTTCATTTTTGCTTTTGATCGATGCCAGAGGTATTCCAAAGGCAGATTCTCCTCCTGAAAAAAGTCCAAAAGAAGATCAAATTCCTGATTTAAAAAGCTCTTCGCCTCTGCATTGGGTAATCGGTTCCATTTCAAATCATCTTTACACAAAAAGGTGTATTCCAGCTTCTTCAACTGATAGATTGGAAGATGTTTGGTTTTCTGATTCACAAAGCCCATAGCCATCACCGACTTCACGCCGTATTCACCGTGCAGGTCGGCAACCACCGCCTTGATGTTTTTGTAGTGTGCTTCGTCTTTATCCAAATAAAGCAAACCAATGCTGTTCGCTTCGTTTAAAGTAACGCCCTTTTTCTTTCGGACAATCTCCGGTTTTTTATTCAGCACATATCTCCCAAAAACTTCCATGGTGGACAAATTTACGTCAGTCTAACTAGAAAAACGGACATCCAACAAAGACAAATTAAGTCTTTCCTCTTAATAAGTAGTCAAAAACTACCTAAGCCTGTCCTTTTCAAGACACATCATCATGAAACCTTCCTTGGAAAACGATATCGGTCAACGGTTTGCGAGTTCTTTCCGCTGTTTCTCTTGATCGAAGAGGCTCATCAAGATTTTTGGGATTTCCTTGGCGACCTAAAGCAATAGCCACCATCGCCTCGTAAACCTCAGGAGCCTCGCACACCTCCGCCATCTTTTTGGGATCAAAACCACCCATTTGATGCAAATAGATGTCCATGGATCGTGCTTGAATTCCGAGCTGACCAACAGCCAAACCTAATTCATACATCCACGTTCGATTTTCGCGCTCTTTGTATTCATGACGAGTGCGTCCAAACACTCCCATCAAAACAGGTGCGTGCTTCGCCCAAACTTGATTGCCTTCTGCCAGAGAACTCAAAAGTGCATTAAAGGCGTCGCTTCCTTTGTGGGCATAAACAAAACGCCAAGGCTGAGTATTGTTTCCCGATGCCGCCCAACGTGCTGCTTCAAATAAGGTATTCAGTTCTTGGGAGGATATGGATTCATTTGAAAAGGCTCTCGGACTCCATCGTCCTGATATATCGTCTAAAATCATTTGTTTTAAGTTATTTCGAGCAAAGTACAACACAAGAACAACCCATCTGTTGTATTTCCATTAAAGCTTGTTAATACTTTTACCATTGAATTGTTCAAGCAAAAAGAAGTTTGTATCCTCCGCTGACGAATATTGAAATATCACAACAACTAAAATCCATGAATACACTGTTTAAAAACCTCGCATTGATGCTCACAGTGGCAGCACTTAGTTGTGCATCCGGTGAGCCCAATCCCAAAATGAGTTCTTCTTCATCTGCACCGATGGACTTTGACGCCTATTGGAATCAGGGCAAAGCTGAAATCAGCACGTACAAATTGAGTCAAGCTCGTTATGGTGAGCTTCGAGAAGGAACCGCCGTAAGCATTTTTGTGACAGAGCCTTGGAATGAAGACAAGATGGTGAAATCTGATCGGGGTGGCGATTATTCCGTAATGAAGCTGAATCTTACAAAGAATTTTGTTACTGGAATTTATCCATACAGCATGATGACATCGGCCTTTACGCCCATTGATGCCGCGAATGGAGATATTCAAAAGGTCACTTGTACAAGTCAGGAGTGGTGCGGACAAAGTTTTAACCAGCTCAATCGATTGGACGATGGTAGCTTTGAAAGTTCTTCGTACTCTTACTTTGAATCTGAAGGAGATGAAATTGAAAACATCGAGAAAGTTTTGTTGGAAGATGAGCTGTGGAATCGCATTCGTTTAAACCCTGAGAATTTGCCTCAAGGGAATCTTGAAATGCTTCCTTCAATGATGTACTTGAGGCTGAGTCATGCAGAAGTAAAAGCGTATTCTGCGAGTGCAAGTTTGAGTAAAACCGATCGTTCTTGGATTTACACCGTTCAGTACCCAGCGCTTCAGCGGAGCATCTCTTTTCAATTTGGAGCAGAATTCCCCTACTCCATTCAGTCTTGGGAAGAAGTTTATCGAGATGGTTACGGATCAAATGCACGGGAATTGAAAACGACTGCTGAATTGATTACTCGGGAAATGATTGATTACTGGAACAAAAACTCAAATTCCGATCGTGGATGGAGAAAAGAATTGGGATTGGAATAAATCCTACATTTACGGAAAATCATTTGGCATGATTTTTCATGCATTCTTCTTAAACAATAACAATGAAAGCACTACAAACCTCCCTCTTCGCAGTTCTCATCTTTTCCGTTTTGGGTTTTATGAGCAGTTGCAGCGCACCCATTCAAGGCACCAAAGTAAAAGAGCCCTTTTCCTCATCCAAATACGAAAGCAACAACCGCTGGTTTAGAGCAGTGGGAAAAGGAGTGAGTGTGAAAGATAATGTAGCCAAAGGTAAGGCCGACATTGAAGCGAAAAGAGAGTTGGCGCAACAGGTTCAAACTTCTGTAAAGGTGGTTACCGATCAGTTTTTGGCCGATACCCAAACCGCTAATGGCTCTGAAATCAATGATAAATTTCAAACCCTTATTCGTGAGGTGACGAATACAGAAATTGGTGACCTACGCAAAATCGGAGAAGAAAAGTATTTCGATGGTGAAAACTATACGGTTTACATCGCTTATGAGATCAAAAAAAGCGCCATGCTTCGTTTCTTGAAGAAGAAGGCCAAAACCGATGCAAAGATCGATAAGATAACGGCTGATAAAATGGCTGAAATTCTCGACCGTGAAATCGAGCGTTTGGAGTCAGAATAAGGAAGACCTAAAAAGACTCGGGAATCCAATCAATGATTTTCGCAAATAGGGTGTAAATCCCAATGATGATCAAAAGGATCAGTATGCTTGTCACTGCAAAAGCAGCAATTACGATGGGCCATGCTGATCCTTTATGTTTGTCCTCTTCATAGTGTTCTCGAAGAAGTTTGACGTTTCGATCGTTGGCTTTGTAAGCGAAATCGATGAAGTAACCCAAAACGGGGATTTTACCAATCAAGAAGTCTATGAGAACATTGCCGAGCATTTTGAAAACAATCTT
This sequence comes from uncultured Comamonadaceae bacterium, assembly GCA_964649515.1. Classification (GTDB taxonomy): domain Bacteria; phylum Bacteroidota; class Bacteroidia; order Flavobacteriales_D; family Sanyastnellaceae; genus CALKGK01. The sequence goes on from CAZYPV010000001.1 coordinate 32,377, forward strand.
CTTTCCGGTGCCAAAGCGAAAAGCATGATAGACCACAAACAGGTGTATGCAATAGGTCACAACATCGCCCAAAACAGGGACCATTCCAATGATGGGATCCAGTCCGAATGTAATGTCTGTCCCGGGAATTCGAAATTTGGAATCCATCCATTTCGACAATTGGTCGAGTTGTTTAAGATTAACTCCGTTATGATTCTTGGGTAGTTCTTGCTTTGTCATCGTATTCAAACCTATTTCTTTTGCAACGATTTTCAAAGCTATCAAATTGTTTCCCATAAAAAAACCCGCCAACTTTCGGTCTGCGGGTTTTCAAATCTATGGGCTATTCATGCACTACTTTTCCAACAATCCTTCCTTTAATTTGTCTTTGAACCGTTTTTTAAACTTGTCCATTTTGGGAGTGATGACAATGCTACAGTACTGCTGTTCTGAATTGTTGTTGTAATAGTCCTGATGGTAGGCTTCTGCTGGATAATAATTGGAAATGGGACTGATTTCCGTCACAATTTTGTTGGGCCATAAGCCGCTTTCTTCTGCCGCAGCTAGGGACGCCTCTGCAATTTGCCGTTGTTCTTCTGAGTGATAAAAAATGGCAGAGCGGTACTGTGTTCCTTTATCGGCGCCTTGTTGATTCAAGGTTGTGGGGTCGTGCGTTTCCCAAAACACCTCAAGAAGCTCTGCAAAGCTGATCACTTTGGGATCAAAACTCAGTTGAACGACCTCTGCATGGCCTGTTCTGCCTGTACAAACTTCTCTGTAAGATGGGTTTTTGATGGATCCACCGGCATAACCGGATTCAACCTCGTTCACTCCTTCTAAGGATTGATAAATTGCTTCAACACACCAGAAGCATCCCGCTCCAAATGTGGCTATTTCTAATGAATCATTCATGTTGTCGATGGTACTGATGGTTTTTTCTTTTGGCGCGTTCCCGGTGCAGGCACTGAAGGAAAGCATAACCAAACATACTCCTAAAAACTTTTTGATGTTCTTCATAAAGTGAATTTCATGGAAAGATTTCACAAGAGTATAACAAGCTTGTCCGCATAATGTTACGAAAGGTGAAGAAATGCCAATTCTCCACTGACAAATTGCCGATGAACAAAAAAATCCCGTGTCGTTACCCGGGATTTTTTCTTTGCCTTTCGGCATTAAACTTAAAACTACTACGTTGCTAATTACTTAGCGCTCAAACAATGTGATTCAAAGATGAGCATTTGTTTTAGCTCCTAGTGTAGTCCTTCCATGCCTTTCCATGTAGGAATATTCTGTCATTTTATCGAATGGCTTGATCTTTCAAATAAATCAATTCTTTGTAGAGGTACTTTTTCTGTTGCGATTCAAAAGGTCGGTAAGTATAGTACACTTCTCCCCCACTAATTTTAATGGTTTCTGGATGACGGAAATACAGTTTGAAGGTACCCAATAACTCCCCAGTTTTTCTATTCACCCCGCACAAATAGGCATTTCCATTTCTTCGGTGCAAGGAGTACAAATCTCCAGTTCGTTCATCAAAAAGCACTTCTTCATCCCAAGAACGTCCCATTTTTCCTAAATGGTAAGCAATGGGAATACTGTCCCGGTTTTGATAATTGTTGGTGTACCGATAGATGAAGTTGTCATAATGATCCACCACGATCGCACTGTCATTCGACACGTACAAGGGTGCATACAATGAGCGATAATAGGGTCCGTGAGTAAACCCGCTGAGATAAGCTCCATAGATTTCTTTATCAATCCCCGTGCTCAACTCCAAACGTGCTGCTTGCAGTTTTGCTCGGGTGCTCAACCATTTATATTCAGATCGGAATTGGATCATGAGCTCCTCGTCTACCACTTCCTTAATATCAATCAAGGTGCTGTCTTCCATGTTGAAGCCGAAGTACTTAAACCCCGGGTAGTCAGGATTGTATGTGCTGGCTAAATCTTTGTTGTCCAAACTATCGATGAGCGGTAGAAAGTAGTTGTTGTAGTCGTCCAAGCTCACTTTGGAACATTGGATGTCATCATCTTGGTTTTGAATGTAGATGGGTTCTTCAAGGGTGTTGAGCAAAACATCTTCATAAAAATCGGTGTAGAATCCAAGTGCTTTTTCTTCAATGCTTCGGGCATCTAGCAACTTGCCTTGTTCATCAAGAAGTACCAATTTGACGCCTTCATAGATGGTTTTTTTGGCGTCTTCTTGTCGTTTCCATCGGTCTTCCTTCTCGTAGGTCAATAACAACAATTTTCCGTTCACGAAGGCCAGATCTCCCACATGGTATTCTTGATGACCATAAACGGTGTCTGGTTTAGCATCAATAACTGCATCTCCGAGCAAATTTGGGGCAAATTCGAGTTCCAGGCTTTTGGACAGCTTTCCATTCACGAAGTCTTCTCGCGCTATTTTGATGACCAGGTTTTCGTAGGCGACATGAGTGATGCTGAGCGTGTAATCGTTGAGTGGAAGACGAAGAATGGCCTTTCCTTCCGAATTACTTGCCGATCCAAAGCGCTGTTTTCCTTGTGCGATAACGTTGACATCACGAATGGGATCTTCAGTGGAAGCATCAATAAAGATGAGCTCCAAGGTTTGCGTTTCTTGGGCGATAAAAAAAAGGGGGAGCATCATCCCGCATAAAATCATCAAGCATTGCCTCATGAATTTAAGATGCACTCCCCTCTTCATTTCCACAAAAAAATCTTTAGATCACGACATTCCAAGAGAATCGATCCTCGCTTCTACCCGTTTTCATCGCATTCAAATCAGCGGCCGCTTTGTTAGCAAATTCCCATTGATCGATGTTCGGAAGTTGATAATCTTTCCCTCTAAAATGAATCACAGAGATGGGCGCAATGGTAGCAGCAGTTCCTGCACCAAAGGCTTCATGCAACTCTCCTTTTTCAAGCAGATCAACAATTTCTGCTACTTCAATTTTGCGTTCTTCCACTTCATAACCATAATCACGAGCTACATGGAGGATGCTATCTCGCGTAATTCCTCGGAGAATGGTACTAGAAACTGCGGGCGAGAAAATCTTATTTCCCGAACGGAAAACGATGTTCATTGTTCCGCTTTCTTCGATGTACTTGTGCTCAATGGCATCGGTCCACAACAGCTGGTTGTAACCTTGATCTTGGGCCAATTTTGCGGGGTACAAGGACGCAGCATAGTTTCCAGCTGCTTTGGCAAAACCAGTTCCGCCTGGCATGGATCGGCTGTATTCTTCTTCGATTTTCACTTTCACTGAACCTGCGTAGTACTTGTTTACAGGACAGGTGAAGATCATGAATTTATATGTTTCGGATGGTTTTACTCCAATGTACTCGTCAGTTGCAAACATGAACGGGCGAATATACAGGGCAGCATCTTTTTGCTCAGGCACCCAATCGCGGTCCAAATCCAACAATTTCTCTAAACCTTCTTGAAACAAATGTGGTGGAACGCTCGGCATGCACATGCGCTCTGCCGATATGTTAAATCGTGCAATGTTTTGGTCAGGACGAAAAAGTCTCACCTTTCCGTCTTCTGATTTAAACGCTTTCATTCCTTCGAAAATGGATTGCCCGTAGTGAATCACAGAAGTTGCTGGATTCAGGCTTAAATTTTGAAAGGGGATGATTTGGGGTTTATGCCAAGCTCCATCTTTGTAATCGATGGTAAACATATGGTCTGAAAACACTTTGCCAAAGGGCAGGTTTTCAAAATCAACTTCCGGTAGTCGGGAGTTGTTCGTTGGGGTAATTTCAATCATTTCTTCAGCAATCATAATCCTGTCATTTAGGCGTTGTGCGGCTCGCTTACCGCTTTTGCTGGCCTCCTCGTTAGCTGCGAATTTACGACTTTCGGGGGCAGATGTTCCTCACAAAAGTCTAAAACTTCCTAAAGATCTCAGTTGAGCTTGGAAAACAGGAACTTATTCGGACTCACCAAGCCTGACTTCACTGCGTACATCACAATAGCGGCCGTATTATTAACTCCCAGCTTCTGCATAATGTTCTTTCTGTGGGTGGTGATGGTATGGCTGCTCAAGAAGAGTTTGTCTGCAATTTGCACATTGGTGTGTCCTTCGGCTATGAGCGTGATAACCTCTAACTCTCTGGCAGACAAACTAACAGGTTCACAAGTAACTTGAGCGAGGTCCAACTCTTCAACGTCGATGCTTTCTTTGGCGATGGCATCTAAAATTTGTCCGCAAAAGAATTTCCCGCCAGCTCCAGTTTCTTTCACTGAGTCGACAATTTCATTGATATCACAGTCTTTTTTGATATAGCTATCAACTCCGGCTTTGAGCGCATTTACGATGGTGTGTCCAGATTGTTCTGATGTAATGGCCACGAGGCGAAGCTTGCTGTTCAGTTGTTTTGCTCGATTGACGGTATCCACAGAGAATCCATCAGCCAAAAAATCAAGCATGACGAGATCCGGTTGGAAGTTGGTGATCATTTCAAAAAGGTCCAATTCATTGTTGGCTTCCCCTACAACGGCAATTCCCTCGTAATTCCGCAAAATGGCACTGAGTCCAAAACGAATCAACTGATTGCTATCGGCTATGATGACTTTTACTTCACTCATTATTCAAACCTTGGCTCATTATTTAAACTCAATCTAAATAACAAAGGTAGTCCCTGGAAGTTCGAATATCAAGAATACTTATTCACATTTATGCATCAATAATGATCTTGCGTCCTTCTTCAGCGAGTATGGTATTTTCAAAATGGGGTTGTGCTTCTTCGAGGAAGGCATTCAAATCGCGGTACCTACTGGAGAAATGTCCGAGAATCAGTTGCTCCACTCCCGCATGCGATGCCACTTGTGCTGCTTGTTCAGCGGTAGTGTGGTAGGTTTTACTGGCCCTTTCTTTTTGATCGTTCAAAAAGGTGGATTCGTGGTAAAGGCAGCTTACTCCTTTTACTTGCTCGATGACCCGTTCATACATTTTGGTGTCTGAACAGTAGGCGTATGATTTGGGTTCAGGCACTTTCAAGGTGAGTTTTTCCCACGATAAAACTTCTCCATTTTCTCGAATAACGTCTTCTCTCCTCTTTAATGCTATGATTTCAGGAATGAGCAGTTGGTACTCTTTGATGATGGATTTATCAATTTTCGGCTTTCTTTCCTTTTCTTGAAATAAAAAGCCTGTGCAGGGAATGCGGTGTTTCAGGATGATGGTGCTGATGCTAAAGGTATCAGTACTGTGAAGTTCTGCTTGCTCTTTTGGGTTGGTGAAGTGATAGATGAGTTCAAAGTTCAACTGGGTGAAGGAATGGCGCAGGTTGGTGTCGATGATCTCGTCGATGCCTTTGGGTCCATAGACGTGCAGTTCTTTCCTTCGGCCCAAGAGATGCATGGAAGCAATGAGTCCGGGCAAGCCCAAATAATGATCACCATGAAGGTGTGAAATGAAGATATGGTTGATTCTCAGGAATTTGATTTTGTATTTCCTGAGTTGGATTTGAGTTCCTTCACCGCAATCGACTAGAAAAAGTTGTTCGTTTAGTTGAACCACTTGTGCAGTGGGGAACCTTTTAGACGTTGGCAAGGCCGCGCCACAACCGAGTATGGTAATTTCGAATTTCATCGTAAAAAAAAACCTCCCACGGGGTTCGGGGAGGTTTTGAATGCTCTTAACTTAGCTTATCGATTGATGATGAGTCTTTTTGTAAGCACACCTTTCGAGGTTTCAATGCTGTAAAGGTAAATACCGGCTTGGAGTTGCGAACCATTAAAATTGATGATTCCATTTCCGCGCTCACCTACTTTGTTCTCACTGAAAACTACTTCACCGAGCAAGTTGGTCACTTTAAAGGTGAACGACTCATTCTTGGGAAGAGTGTATGCAATGCTGGTGTTTTTGCTGAAGGGATTGGGTGTATTCTGTTCCATTTCCAAGGCAAAAGTCACTTGGTCTTCGATGCTATTTGGATCGAAGATGGTGAAAGAATACTGATCAAAAGACACCTCTTGAGGCACGGGAATACCAAATACAGTGGTATACCCAACCACATCAATTACCAATTGGAAGTTACCTCCTTGTGTTGGTGTTCCTTCGATGCTCGCACAGTATTGTGTTCCGCCATAAAACGTACAGGGATCTGGAGAGTCTCCGTTGTTGTTGCACACAATGTTCAACCCAAGATCTTCGACTGCATAGCTCATGCCATCAAAGGTATCGATCAGTGTTACGCCTGATAAAATTACCGAGTCAATCGGAGCAGCTGCAGGGAAAGTGGGGTCAATATCCGCTGCTGAGGTAGGCACCATGATGTGAATAACATCTGAATACGGTACATTGATTTCTGCCAGTTCAAAGCTTTCACCCAAAAGTGGGTCTGGACTCACTCCAAAGGGCTCACTGCCGAAATCGTAATCGGCCACACATTGTGCACCGGCACTTAAGCTCGCAAAAGCGGCAAGGGAAAGTAAAAGTTTTTTCATAGTTGTAATTAAAGATCGCGTTCCACCTCTTCCATGTAAACAAGGTCGACGGCTTCATTTAAAGTAGGTGTTATTTTGAGTACAGAATCCAATTGAGAAATGGAAATCAACTTGGCTACTGTGGGTTGGAGTCCGCAAAGCACAAAAGATCCTTTCATGTCTCTGCACAAACGATTTCCAACGAGCACAGCGCTCAGTCCGCTAGAGTCACAGTAGCGAGATTCTGACATGTCCAAAATGATGTTTCGCTCTCCATCTTTATTTAAGAGGACCAGTTCAGATTTCAACTCTGGTGCATGCAAGGCATCAACTTTATCGATTTTCGTTTTGATGATGCTTACTTTGTCTCGTTTTTCAATTTCGTACTTCATGGATACTATCGGGTTTAGCCAAATATAGGTAAAAATATCAGTTTCTTTTGATTTTTGCAGCAAGGAGGAAAATGACCGCCATTCTTACAGCCACACCATTTTCCACTTGATCTAAGATTATGGCATGTTCGCTATCTGCTACGTCTGATGTAATTTCAACACCGCGATTGATGGGGCCGGGGTGCATCACCACAATTCTTTTATCCAAGCGATCCAAGTGCGCTTTGGTGAGTCCGAATCGCATGGAATACTCTCTTAAACTCGGAAAGTTAGCAACGTGGTTTCCATCTCCTTGACGTTCCAATTGAATTCGAAGCATGTTGGCAACGTCGCACCAGTCGAGTGCTTCTTCTAAATGGTGGCTCACCTTCACCCCCAGTTCTTCGATGTGTTTTGGGATGAGTGTTGATGGTCCGCAAACCATAACCTCTGCACCTAATTTTTGAAGGCAGAAGATGTTGGACAAAGCCACTCTTGAATGTTTGATGTCGCCTACAATCACCACTTTTTTCCCTTTCAAATCTCCAAGCTTTTCCCTCATAGAGAAAGCGTCGAGCAAGGCTTGAGTGGGATGTTCGTGTGTACCGTCACCAGCGTTGATGATGGTTGTATTGACGTGTTGACTCAAAAACCGGTGAGCACCTGGGTTGGGATGACGCATGACAACCATGTCCACCTTCATGGCCAAAATGTTGTTCACGGTATCGATCAAAGTCTCCCCTTTGGAGACACTGCTTCCACTTGCAGAAAAATTGACTACATCCGCAGACAAACGCTTTTCAGCCAATTCAAACGAGAGTTTGGTGCGCGTAGAATTTTCAAAAAACATGTTGGCAATCGTGATTTCCCGAAGTGTTGGTACTTTTTTGATGGGACGATTGATCACATCTTTGAACTCATCAGCATGTTTGAAAATGAGCTGAATATCTTCGGTGGTGAGCTCTTTGATGCCGAGCAAATGATTGACGCTAAGTTGATTATCCATTGTGCGCGGAGGTATGAAGGACTACTCGATCTTTTTTGCTTTTGTTCAAATGCGCCCATTCTACAGTGACTCTTTGGGAATCAATGGAGTCGATGGCTTTTCCAACATAGGAGGCCTCAATGGGCAATTCCCGTGAAAAACGTCGATCGACAAGGGTCAGGAGTTCTACGAAACTTGGTCGGCCATAAGCCAACATTGCATCCATGGCCGCACGGATGGTTCTGCCAGTATAAAGAACATCATCGATCAGGATGACTTTTTTATTCTCGATGATGAAGGGAACGTGGGTCGCATTTGCGGCAATGGGTTGTTCTCTTCTTCTGAAATCATCTCGAAAGAAGGTGGTGTCCAAAACGCCGTAATCGACCTGCGCACTGGGAACAATTTCCTTTAAGGTAGCTACAATACGTTCAGCAAGATAGGTTCCTCGAGGTTGAATCCCCAAAATCACCGTATTTGAGAAGTCGTCATGGTTCTCAACAAGTTCATAGCATAGCCGGTTGATGATCAGCTTGAACTGTTCTTGATCAATGAGCAGGGTTGGTTTCATAGTGGGGTCAAATATAAAAAGCTCAGTTCGTTTATTGTCATGGAAACAAAAAAATCCCTTCTCACAAAGGCGGGAGAAGGGATTTTAAATCAGCTTAGAAGATTTATTTATTCTTCTGTTTTATCTTTTTTGTCGGCATCACCTTTAGCGTCACCGTCCATTTTCTCTTTCAATTCAGACAACACGCCCAAATCACCAAGTGTAGTTCTTTCTACTTTCTCGTTGAGTTGTTTCACTGCTTCTGAAGAACCACGTCCGCCACCTGAAGCGCGTTTTGCTGGTTTCTTTGCTGAAGGAGTTGGCATCGGACCTTCCTCGAAAGTTCTGAGGTGAGAAACGTTGATGCGTTTTGCGTTTTTGTTGAATTCCAAGACCATAAAGTCAAGCACTTCTTCAAGCTCGGCGTTGCTTCCGTCTGCTTTCTTGAGGTGTTTTGTTTGGCAGTAGCCTTCCACACCGTAAGGAAGTGTAACGATCGCCTGAGCTCCGTCTTTCTTGATTACAGTACCTTGGTGAGTAGATCCCACTTCGAATACATTCTCGAAAACATCCCATGGATTTTCTTCGAGTTGTTTGTGTCCGAGGCTCAATCTTCTGTTTTCTTTATCGAGTTCAAGAACGATCACCTCGAGTTCGTCGCCAATAGCGCAGAATTCAGACGGGTGCTTCACTTTCTTGCTCCAGCTCAAATCAGAGATATGGATCAAACCATCGATGCCTTCTTCCAACTCAACGAACACACCAAAGTTGGTGAAGTTACGTACCGTTGCTTTGTGCTTCGACTGTACTGGGTATTTGGTTTCGATTTCAGCCCATGGATCTTGGATCAATTGCTTCATACCGAGCGACATTTTTCTGTCTTCACGATCCAAAGTCAATACTTCCGCTTCCACTTCGTCTCCAACTTTCAAGAAGTCTTGCGCTGAGCGAAGGTGTTGTGACCAAGACATTTCAGAAACGTGGATCAAACCTTCTACTCCTGCTGCGATTTCAACAAACGCACCGTAGTCGGCCAAAACAACCACTTTTCCTTTCACTTTGTCTCCAACGTTCAATCCTTCGTCGAGAGCGTCCCATGGGTGAGAAGACAATTGCTTCAAACCAAGGGCGATACGTTTCTTATCGTCATCGAAGTCAAGAATAACCACGTTGATTTTAGAATCGAGCTCAACCACTTCTTCTGGGTGGTTGATACGTCCCCAAGATAGATCGGTAATGTGGATCAATCCGTCTACGCCACCAAGGTCCACAAACACACCGTATGAAGTGATGTTTTTGACGATACCTTCGAGTACTTGACCTTTCTCCAAACCGGAGATGATTTGCTTTTTCTGTTCTTCGAGTTCTGCCTCGATGAGTGCTTTGTGAGAAACAACCACGTTTTTAAACTCTTGGTTGATTTTAACCACCTTGAACTCCATCAATTTTCCAACAAATTGATCGTAATCACGGATAGGCTTCACATCGATCTGAGAACCTGGCAAGAATGCTTCAATGCCGAACACATCGACAATCAAACCACCTTTTGTTCTGCATTTCACTTCACCTTTGATCACTTCACCGTTTTCAAGAGCGCTATTCACGTTCTCCCATGCACTGTGTACACGTGCAGTTTTGTGAGAAATGATCAACTGGCCACCTTTATCTTCCTGCTTTTCAATGTAAACAGGCACGGTGTCACCAGCGGCCAATTCAGGGTTGTAACGGAATTCTGAAGATGAAACAACACCTTCTGACTTGTAGCCAATGTTGATCACAACTTCTTTCTTTCCAACGGAAATTACGGTTCCGTCAACCACTTCTTTTTCTTGAATGCTTGTCAAGGTATTTCCATACACATCGTTCAAGCGAGCGCGCTCTTCGTTGGTGTATTCGTCTTGACCTGATTCGTAAGCATCCCAATCAAATGGAGCTTCAGGAACAGTAAGGTCCAACTCTTCGTCGTCTTCCTGATCCTCTTCAACTTCCTTCGCTGCTGTTTCTTCAACCGCTTCAGGAGCTGCTTCTTTTGTTGATTTGCTTTCTTCAGCAGCGGCATTGGCTGCTTGGTTTTGAGTTTCTTCAGTATTCTCTACTGAATCTTTGTTTTCTTCCGCCATGTGGAGGATGTTCATTTGTATCTTGCCCTTGAAGTAGCACAGAGCAAAAGTGTTTAACTTAACCGTTGGCTACAGTACGGTGTCCCCAAATGGGGGCGCAAAGTTAATGAATTATTCCACACTTTCAGCGTTTTAGCCTAGTTTATCAACAAACGTACGGTGTATTGTTGGTTGATCTGAAGTAAATAGACTCCTGGGGCGAGTTGCGGACAGGTCAATTGTCGTACATTTTCTTCCTGCAGCAGCACCCTTCCGCCCATGTCTGTCAAGCGTACATCGCAGAATTCAGATAACTGAAGTGCTGCTCCACTGCGTATAGGATTGGGGTAAACATTCACTTTTTCAAACGCAAGCTTTTCAACGTTGATGCTCGCACCATTGTTGGAGTATTCCGGGGTGGTTTCTAAAAAGGTGACCCAGTTCGGACTTCCATCAGTTTCCCTACCAAAACTAAGGTCCTCCCCCACTACGCCAAAGCCAATGTAATCTGCTAATGTAAAGCCATCCGGACTGTAAAGCGACAAACTTTCACCATTGTTACTCAACCTAAAATTGGTGTGGTTCCATCCTTCTGACTGGTTTTCATCGGCAAAGAACAACAAATAACCTCCTGCAGCGATGGTGGTTTCTTGTGGGATGTCCAACGGAATTTGCCATTTGTCAGGATTGGCGGGATTGTCCGTTAGATAGTAACCAGCGACGTTAATGGCATTCGGACCAGGATTATAAATTTCAAACCAATCTTCATATTCCAGAGCACTGTCAAGGGTGTCTGAAACATTATCGGTCATCAGTTCATTGATGTAAAGTACCTCGGGCTGAACAATGACGAGGGAGTTTGTCACACGCGGTGTAGGGATGTTGAAGGTAATGCTGTTTGGACCTCCATCAGCACTTCTGCCCCAACTCACATTTTGCGGGATTTCGGGGAAAGCATATTCATCGACCAGAGAATCATCGTTTCCTCTTAATTCCAAACTGCCCGGTCCGTTAAGTTCAAAGGCATGATCAGCACCCTCACTGTTTTCACCGTCCATCCAAATGACTGCAAATTCACCTCCCCCAATCGCTGTTAGTGCAGGATTGGTTGTGGGAAATGTGTAGGAAAGGTTGTTCAAAGGATCGTGCAGAACGTAGCGCGCGAGATTCACTTGAAAGGGATTCGGATTATAAATTTCTACCCAAGCCTCATGCTCTCCACTCAAGTCAACAATATTTGTACTGTTATTGGTCAACACTTCGTTGATGAAAAGTGTTTCTACTTCAGGGATGATTTCCATGTTTTCATCGTCTGGCGTACTGTTGTCAAAAAACACCCAATCTTCGCAGCCATCGCAACTTCTCCCGTAAGAAATGTCACTCGCCTGTTCAGGATAAGCCACTGAATCAATTACAGTTACACCGTCTGGCATCACCAAATAGATTGTTTCCCCATCTCCACTCAAACGGAAGTTCGCATGATCTTCTCCTTGATCGATATCGTTATCAATCCAAAAGAGCAAGTGGTTGTTTGGAAGCACTGTGGTGAGACCAGCATTCGTTGATGGAATTTCCCATTTGGTGAGTAAATTAGGGTCGTCACTCATGAAATATCCAGCGAGGTTGGTGATGCTGCCTGCATTGTAAATTTCCAACCAATCGTCTTGCTCGAAGAAGTCATCATTAATTCCCTCTCGGTTACTGGCCATGATTTCATTGATGTACAGTTGTGCCGCTCCGTTAGAATGAAAACAGCCAATGGCCAGCAATACAAAGAACGATTGCAACAAGTATTTGGTAAAAGAACTACGATTTTTCATGCGGGTATTTACTTAACACAAAGAACATCTTTAGTTAACAATGGAGCAAATTCTCGACGATGAAAATTTGGACATCATTGCTCTCCCACTTCACCGTTCACCAAAGTTTGGATCTCGCTCACATTCACACCCAAAGCTTTGTAAGAACGAATTACATCTTGGCATTCGGCTTTTGAATTGAGTTCGCGCGACACATAAGTAGTCTGGTCTCCATCAGTGAGTTGAACAACGCCGTGCTTTCTTTCGAGTGTTAGCATGGCCCTGGCCAAATCGGAAGGTACTTCGTCTTTGAACGTACCAAACACCACGCGGTAACTGATCGTGGTATCGTCAACATCGCTTGTATTTTCTGGTGTTGAAGAAGGTTCAGGATTCTCTGTTGTTCGGCGAATGCTTGAAACCGCAACTTTTTGTCCGTCTTTATAAGCCGTAATGAAAGCATCCTGAATACCCGAAGCTCGAATCCTGTCCTTAGCGGCATTCACTGCCTCCAGTTGAGTAAACTTGCCTGAAGTGTATCGGAATAAACCTTCATTAATTTGCTCCACCATAACCTCATTCACGCCAGGCAGCTGGTCAATATTCACTTGTTTGGAATAGACCCCCACTTGAACAGTGTAATAACTCCCTGAGGTTTGGCTCCAGTCCATTTCTAAAGGAATAGCTCTTTCAGCATCAACATTTGCGTTGGTTTCTGGCACAGTGTCGATTTCACCCTCGCTTGGTTCATCAATTCGGACCTCCTCTGAACGAACGGCATTTTCGGCCAAAGACTCGGTTCCTTGGTTTCTACTCTCTTCACGCGCCTCATACAAAGGAATTCGAACCCCATTTTTGTAAGCAACTACGAAGGCATCTTTGTATCCCATACTGCGCACTTCGTTTTTGGCCAAGTTTGCAGAAGTGAAGGCTTTGAACAGTCCGACAGCATAACGCGTTAAACCGCTTGCACTCTTCTCTCCCGAAACAGGAGCGAATTGTGAGTAGAGGTTTTGAGGAATATCCTTTCTGAACGCGCCCACTTGAACCTTGTAAACAATCCCCTCGGGCAAAGCAGTATTGATTGGAATAGGCTGTTCTTCGGAATATGGGCTCTCGTTCACCACATTGAAAACCTCCGCTTCGAGAACCTCTGGGAAACTAAAATCGTACTCTTCGAATCGGTTGTTGTTGGCATAATAAAAAGCGGTGGTCTCATTGATTTCGGCACGAGTTGTAGCATTAGCAATGGCGCTCACTTCTGGTTTTTCTGCCGTGTTTTCGCCGGAAGCCTCTGCTAGAATCTCCGCGGTGTCCAGTTCAAAAATGAAATTCGCTTTGGCTACCTCAATGGCATTGATGTTTTCTTCTACAAGTGCAATTTCCTCATCCGATTTCTCAATATTTTGATAAATGATTTGTGCTTCAGATCTCAACTGTTCATACTCCGCAATGAGTCCGTCCTTTTCCGCTGGGGTTGTGCTCATCTCAGCCGCTTGTTTCACGCGAATCATCTCCAAACGGATGCTTTCTCCCGCCTTCACGAACTCATTTCGATCTTGCACCAAAGCGCTTCGTCGTGCTACCAAAGTCAATTGTTCTTTGTCCAAAGCAACCATTGGCGCAAAACCTTCACTCGTTGAAATGATCGATCGATCGGCATCCGGGAATCCCATGGCCAAGAGCGCATCCTCTGGATTTGTCACCTCTAGCTCTTCTGCTAACATCGGGATCTCTGGGAACTGTGAATTCACCTCCACTTCAACTACTCTAAGCACTGCCTCCTCGATTTCGTCCAATTCTTCACCATCCTGACCATCGGCATCAATAGGAAGCGCTTCATTCATTTCCTCATTTGAAACAGCTGCTAGATCTGATTCAGACGAGTCGGCATTCTCAGTACTTTCTGTTAGAACTTCTGCTTCAACTCGTTCACCAGATTGCAGTTGGGCGATCTGCTCTGAATCCAAATCAGCCAAAAGCCTTGCATTGGTAATCAAGTTCAAGGCTGCGTTTTGCAACTCAAGTGCATTCATTTGTTGAACTGCAGCTCGCTTATACATCTCGGCTTGTTTGATCTCATCGATCTCAGGAGCAGCCTCTGCCATCAACTCCCTCGATAATTGTCTTGCCTCTTCCGCCTCTTGTTCTTTTTGGCGCACCATAAGAGCCAACCATTCCGCTTCTTTCAGTACGGTTTCATTTTTGGCTTTTTCATCAGCAATTTCGGACTCGGCATTTGTGAATTGCTCCTCTCCCACTGCTAGCACCGCCTCTGCAGTTCTAATTTCAGCTGAGCTTCGGTCGAAAAAGGCCTTTTCAATTTGTTTATCCAATTTCTTCACCTCACGTCGTTTCTCCACCTTTGCGATCTCCGCTTCGAGCACTTCAATTTCTGCGGCCTTCAACTCCATTTCTTCCAAATCCTTTTCGAACTGAGGTGCATCAACTTGAGCACTGAGCAGCTCGAATTGTGGATGGGTATTTATTGAATTACTGGTTTGCACCTCGGTTTCATGAATTTGAGCAAAAGCAGCATCAAATTGCTCCTCTTTCGAGCGCTCAGACCAGTCGGACACCCCGTTCAGTGCTTGATCAGCAGTTGATACTTCTGATAATGTTGGATCAGAAATGTTCGATTCGTTCTCCGTCAAAGCAAGCGTTTCGTTATCGGATTCGATTATTGTATCATCGTTTGCTTCCTCATTATCTTCTTCTTGAGGGGTCTCAAGGGCTAGGTCTTCTGGCGCATTGGTCTTGGGCTGCTCGAAAAGCGCTTCTTCTTGTGTGGCAGTATCCTCATTCAGCACCTCATTTTCAGCCGTGGCAAGTTGTTCCTCTTTTAGCGGCAATTGATCTAGAGCGGCAATGAGTTTCAACTGCTCTTGAGACTTCCGATTGATGAGGGATTGAAGGCGTGTAATTTCCAGTTGTAAACGCTCCTTTTCTTCACTAGACGTGCTCTCATCAATGGCGAAAACACGTTCATCCATCTTGAGTTGAGCTTTTGTGACTAAGTTTTCGTGCTGTTCGATGCTTGTTTTGAGCTCAAGTTCGTTCAGTTCAGTGATTTCAGATGTGCTGTTCAAATCCAAGGATGGGAATTCCGGATCAATTTGCTGGATCAGCTCACTTTCTGTTTCAGCCAACACTTGCAATTCCGCTTGCGTTTCTGGCTCAACGGAAACATTTACAAGCTCCAAGGAATTGAGTCGGTTAAGCTCTTCTTGGACTTGAATTTGAAGCTCTTCTATTGCTTCACTTTCTTCCTGGTTTTTCGGGCTGAAGTTGGATAAAAAGTCCTGGTAATTGTTCAGCAATTGAACTTGGTCTTCCACACTTTCATTGGGAAAGGTTTCTGCATTGCTCAATTGCAATTGTTTGTTCTGAACGTTGATATTGGTGGCCTTCAAGCTCAGCGTTGCACTCTCTTGGAGAAGCTCTAAACTGGCTTCCATTGCGCTATTTTCTTGCAAGAGTTGGCGCATCTCTGCTTCATCCTCTGAGGATAAAATTTGTGTTTGATTGGACTGCATTGCCTGAAGCATCGTCTCTTGTGCTTTCCTTGCGGCAGATAATTTTTCGAAGTCGAGTTTGTTTTCATCCCGAGCATGAGTGATTTCTTGCGCTAACTCGGGTTGATATTCTTGCAAAAACGCCACTGCTTCTTGGGCGGAGAATTCCTCGTTTTGCGACTCATCTTCTAGTTGAGCAATATCCTCATCCAAAACGGAGATGAGCTCCTCCATCGCTTTCAATTCCAATGCAACTGCCGATTTTTGTTCTGGATTGTTCAATTCTAAATCCGACAAAAAATTGCGTTGTTCTTCCAGTTTTGACTTCGTATTCTGCGCCAACACCAGTTCTTTGACTGGACTAGCATTGGGTAGCTCCTTTAATTTTACTTGTGCGGCTTGGTAATCAGCCTCCATGGCGTTTACTGGCTTCAAATCGAAAGCTTGAGCCAAGGCTTTTTCTTTGATTGCAGCAATCTCATTGATCGCCAAAGCTTCTTTAAGTGGACCTTGTGCAAGCGCTTCTGTTTTTTGATCTCGATCTAGCTGTAAAACGGCAAGCTGATCTTTCTCAAGCGCTAATTCTGAGGCAAAGTTTTGAACTTCGTCCGAGTTTAAAACCGGTTCATTTTGTTCAGGAGTTTCATTGCTGATGGATTGCGCCATAAGGGATTGTTGTTGAGCGCGCATCCCTTCCTCACTCTTTAATATTAATTGTCTTTTGGCCTTCTCTCCTTGTTCTTGAATGTATTCCAGTTCATTTTCAAGTTGGAACAGTTCTTCTGAAAGTTGTGCTTTGTCGCGCTGTTTCTTTGCATTTTCAAGAGCAGTCTTCTTCGAGGCGATTTTCGCCAAGGTTGAACGTTCTTCATCTTCTAAGGAAAGGCTTCTATTTTCTAAAGACTTGGCCTCTCTTTCAGCATCCATGGCCGACTGACTTAAGGCGCCAATACTCATTTTAAGAGGGTCTGAATCTCCTCTTCTACGCTCTTTTTCAGCTTGTAAAACAGCAATTAAAGCATCAACATCTTCCTCAGCCGTACTTCGATCAATTTCATTGGCGCTTTGTTCGAGCGCTTCTGCCAACTTGGATGTTTCCTCTGCACTTTGGAGGAACATTTTAGCCACCTCTGACAAATTCTCTGCTTTTGCTTGTTCCAATTCGGCTTCATTCACCAGTGCTGTGTACTCTTCGAATGCTTCGAAATAAGCTTCTCCCTCGAGTTGGTCAAGTTCTTGAGCCAAGCTTTGGGCTTTTTGTTTGTTTTCAACCACCTTGGCTTTACTCTCTTGAGCAGTGGCCAATGCACGAGCTGCTCGCTGACCATGAGCCTTCGCTCTTTGCAGCTGCTCCTCCTTCTCTTCCAAAAGTTCAGCTTTGATTGTAGCAGCATTTTGGTCCTCATTTAAGCCCGCCAACAAGTGGGCATCTTTGATCTCTTTTTTAGGGTTGGATATCTCTTTGGCAAGAGCAATTCGCTCTTCATTGGCATTGACTTCCAAACCAGCCTTTTGCCTCAAGACCTCTGCCGATAGCGCCGCTAAATCTTCATTGAGCTCACGATCAAACAGATTATTGATGATTAATTTTTCTCTTCCATTGTCATCAACCAGCTTGAGTTCTTGCTCCAAAGCCACGGCATGATCGAAAGCTGGCAATTCAATGACCCCTTCGTGAATCAAAGGTTCTCCGAGTACTTGAAGTGATAAACGATAGAGTCCGGCTTTGGGAAATGACAACACATATCCTCCATTGAAATCATCGGTTTGGGTTTCACTAATAACGGATCCGCTCAATTCGTCAACAATCGTGATTTTCGCGGCGCTTTGGCTACTGTTTTTTTCATTGGCGAAAGTTCCCTTCACAAACATCAATTGAACAGGAATCCCGTCCACCATTACCTTATACACATGAAGTTCCCCCTGACTGCTGTTCCTTCCCGAAGCAAAAAAGGCTGTTTGATGTGCTGAGTCGGTTACGAAGAAGAGATCATCGTCTGGCGTATTGATCGCAAAATCCAGGTTTTCCGGTGTTGAGAAGCTTTGAGAGGCACCATCGAAAACCGATTTAAAAATATCGTACCCACCCATGGAATTGTGTCCTTTTGAAGCAAAATAGAAGGTGCTTCCGTCGGGATGCATATAAGCAAATTCCTCGTCCTCAGGCGTATTGATTGTGTTGGGGAGTCTTTTGGGTTCTGAAAAACTACCATCGCCCAGAATGTAAGCTTGAAAAATATCAATGCCATACTCTCCCTTTTCGCCGTAGCTGGAAAAGAACACATCTGGGCGCTCTCCATTCTTATAAAGAACACCACGGTAGTCCATCTTTTTATCCATTTTTGACCGCAATTCTTCCGGAATGGAGAGCACCTTCCCTCCGATTTCTTCCAAATTGTAAAAGCGGAAAAAACTTTCGAGTTCTGCATTTACTTTTTCCAGTACTACAATGTCTTTCACCTTTGTGAGCAATTGTCCGCCTTCTCGGCACATTTGAATGGACTGTTCTGCTGGAAGTGGATTCTTTTCTTTAGGATTTTTATTGCTGATGTATTGCTCGTAAAAAGGGATGGCCTTGGCGAACTCGTAATTCAAATGCAGGGCTTTTCCCATATAGAAGTACACACGAGCATCTTCAATGCCTTTTTGAATGGCGAAGTTGAGGTGACGAATTGCGGTTTCTTTGGGCTCGCCAGCGAAAAGTGTGCAAGTACCAAATTTGAAATTCAGTTCAGCATCTTTGGGATTGAGGCTTACGAGTTGGGAATACAGCGGATAAGCCAGTGCGAAGTCATTTGCCTCGAACAAAAGGTCGGCCTCAGACTTCAACTTTTCAGTTTGTGCTGAGTTTTGCTGTCCATTCGCCATAAAAGCGGCAAAAAACACCATGATGACCGTCAAAATGAAATGACGCATAATGCAAGTTCTTTTAGAGAAAGCGGGTTTCCTTGTTTTCAAAAGGGAAATTAGGCAATTCTTGATAGCTAGAACAAAAAGTGCCTGCTTTCGGTCGTTTCCTACAGTTTTCGTTCATGTTTACGGACGCATTGGGGAAAGGTTACTCCGGTTACTTGTAAGCCACGAAATGCTTGTTACCTTTGTCGGAAAAATACAGATAAGCATGTCAAAAGGAGTTTATAATGTGCCATTTGAAGGAAACGAAGAAGTTTTATCTTACGCTCCTGGCACCCCGGAAAGAGAAGAATTGTTGCGCACGTACAAGGAGATGTACGCTCAAGCACCTATAGACGTACCGATGTACATTGGTAGTGAATTGGTGAGAACCTCAGACAAACGTCCAATGTCGCCACCACACGACCACCAGCATGTTCTTGGTCATTTCAACTACGGAGGGGCAGAACATGTTCAGCAAGCCATCGATGCGGCCCTTTCTGCTAAGCAAGCTTGGGCCGACCTCCCTTGGGAGCACAGAGCATCTGTATTTTTGAAAGCAGCCGACCTCCTCGCTGGTCCATACCGAGCAAAAATGAATGCAGCCACCATGTTGGCCCAATCGAAAAATGCTTTCCAAGCTGAAATTGACGCCGCATGTGAGTTGATTGACTTCTTGCGTTTCAATGTCAATTTCATGCAAGAGATTTACGAAAACCAGCCGGATAGTAGTCCGGGCATGTGGAACCGACTTGAATATCGACCACTCGAAGGATTTGTATTGGCCATCACCCCATTCAACTTTACCGCCATCGCCGCCAACTTGCCAGCAGTAGCAGCCATGATGGGAAATACAGTGGTATGGAAGCCTGCAGACAGTCAAGTATATTCGGCAGAAGTCATCATGGAATTGTTCCGCGAAGCAGGATTGCCTGACGGCGTGATCAACATGATTACCGTGGACGGACCCGTTTTGGGAGATGTTGTATTTAAGCACCGCGACTTGGCCGGCTTGCACTTCACGGGATCTACCGGAGTATTCCGTCATCTATGGAAAGAAATCGGGAATAACATTGAGCACTACCGCTCTTACCCGCGCATTGTAGGTGAAACTGGAGGAAAGGATTTCATCTTTGCTCATGAAAGTGCTCATCCTTTGGAAGTTGGAACAGCCATCTCCAGAGGTGCTTTTGAGTTCCAAGGACAAAAGTGTTCAGCGGCATCAAGAGCTTACATCCCTGCGAACATCTGGCCGGAGGTCAAAGCTCATGTGATTAAAGAAGTGGGAAGCTTTAAAATGGGTTCACCTGAAGACTTCTCCAACTTTATCACGGCTGTGATTGACAAGAATGCCTTTGACAAGATCACAGGATACATCGATTACATCAAGACTCAGGATGATGCTGAAATTATCGCCGGGGGTAGTTATGATGGATCGAAAGGGTATTTTGTTGAACCCACCGTTGTGGTGACTACCAACCCTAAATTCAGAACCATGTGCGAAGAAATCTTTGGTCCGGTAATTACCATCTTCGTTTATGACCCGAAAGACTATGAAGCCACTTTGACATTGGTTGATGAAACATCGGAGTATGCTTTGACAGGAGCCATCTTTGCTCGCGATCGTTATGCATTGAGCCACATGGCCAAGCGCCTAGAAAACGCCGCTGGAAATTTCTACATCAACGATAAACCAACAGGTGCAGTTGTTGGACAGCAGCCCTTTGGTGGAGCAAGAGGTTCAGGAACCAACGACAAAGCCGGAGCAGTGTTTAATTTGCTTCGTTGGGTATCTCCAAGAACCATCAAAGAAACCTTTGTACCTGCAAAAAGTTACCGTTATCCATTTTTGGACTAATGTGAGGCGGAAAAACATCGACAAGTTCAACATAAAAGCAACAAAAAACCCGTTCATCTTGAACGGGTTTTTTATTTCAATGATTTTCGAAATAAGTTGGTCAAAAAAATTATTCCGACTTTTCTTTGAGGTGCTTCAACTCTTCCAGTTTATGGTTGTAGGGAGAAACCAATCCACCCTGTTCATCCATCCATTTGGTGAGTACGATAAACTTCTCTTTTTTTCCTTCTTCGCCAATCGTATCGATTTTATTTGAAACTGTTCTAAGGCGAAATGCCGAATTGAGCACAGACGCTTTCGTTGCTGGATATTCTTCCGGAGCTTTATTTTTGAGCACCATGGCGTCTCTGAAGAGCTCGTTGTAGGTCATCGGTCGATCAGCGGCCTTCAAACGATCTAAGATAAATTTGCTCCACGTTGGTTTTGGACCTCTTTTCTTTTTGCGTTTTCTGCGTTGAACTGCTGAATCGCTCGTTTTTCTGACTTTCGGAGAAGAAGAAGCGGCGCTCGCTGTTGGAGCATCCGACATGATTTCGTCTTTATCCACTTTGACACCTCCCAATTTATCGAGCATGTTCGCGAGGTGGTTCAACTTCGATTTTGTTGCGATGTATTCTTGCTCGTAAAAAGCACGCATACTGAGCAACTCTTCTGCCGAAACAGAAATTGTTTTTTGATCTGTTTTGTTCATGATGTGCGGTTTTTCAAGTCTATGGGAAGAAATTTCTGAGATATCTTCGCTTAAACTACTAATGCATAGCAACAAAGATAATACAAATAAAAAAAGCCCCGCAATGCGGGGCTACAAATTCATAAGCCGGATTCTGTTCTTCAATCAAATTGAAGTCTCGTCATTTATCTATTCAACCTACCCCCCAACCTTGAGCGAGCAGCTCTCAAACGCTGGTGTACATGGTATTTCATCCCACAAGGTTTACCAAAGCTTACACAATCACTTGTGCAACTGGTGAGCTCTTACCTCACCTTTTCACCCTTACCAAACAAGTTGGCGGTTTAAATCTCTGTAGCACTATCTGTCATCCTAAAATGCCTGCTTTTTGGGCAGTGTGGCGCTCTTTGATGTCCGGACTTTCCTCTTCCGAAGAAGCGACGAGCCGATTTGCGCTACAAAAGTACGTTAATATTTGTTATTCGATGACGATCGTTTGCTTGTTCACAAAGGATAAGATGCCTTCTTGCCCCAATTCTCGTCCATACCCCGAGGTTTTCACTCCTCCGAAGGGCAAGTTGGGGTCTGACTTAACGAAAGCATTGAAAAACACCGCTCCTTCATCAAATTTTGAACATAAGGAAAGATACTCTTCAGGAGCATCGCACATGATGGATACACCAAGTCCGAACGGACCATGATTACTGAGTTCAATGGCTTCTTCAAAGGAAGAAAATGGAGTTACTGAAAGGACCGGGCCGAACAATTCTTCATCGAAAGCTCTCATCCCCGGTTGGCAGTCGAAAAGTGCATTGGGATGAAAAAGCGCTTGCTCTCTTTTGATCTCGAACAAAGCTGTGGCTCCTGTAGCTATGCTTTGGCGGCATTGTTCTTCAAGTTCTTCGGCCAGATCTTCTCGCGCCATCGGACCGATGTCTGGGTCCGTCAGAGGATCTCCCAATGACATGTTACGAATTGCTTTTTCCAGCGCTATCTTTGTTCGTTCATACCAACTTTCATGCACCAAAAGACGTTTCACGGCAATGCAACTTTGTCCGTTATTCTGAAACCTTCCCTGAACTGCCAATGCAATGCTCTTATCAAAATCGGCTTTTTCGGTGATGATCATCGCGTTGCTGCCTCCCAATTCCAATAAAGTGGGCTTAATGAGTCCGGCGGCAGTTTTCGCTAATGAGCTCCCAGCGTGAAGCGACCCCGTGAGCGTAACCCCTTTGATTCTCGCATCTTCAGCGATTTTGGAAGCATCGGCTCCCGCAACAAAAACACTCTTGAAAAGTGCAGGAAATCCCTCCAGTTGAAACGCCTTCTCCAGCGCTTCTGAGCAAGCAGAAACGTTGCTCGCATGCTTTAAAAGAACTGTATTTCCAGCCAAAATTGCCGGAACCGCAGCCCTCAACACTTGCCAAAATGGATAATTCCACGGCATTACTGCGTAAACAATTCCTAATGCCTGGTGACGAACCAGTGCTTTCTTTGCCCCTGTTTCAACATACTCATCAGCCAAATACCTCGGAGCATGTTTTGCGTGGTGCTCGCACAGCCAAATGCACTTATCGATCTCTCTTTTTGCTTGAGACAATGGTTTTCCCATCTCGAGCGTCATCAACTCTGCCCACTTCGATTTGTTCTCTTTCAATGCAGCAGCCAAGCCCAAAACAAACGCACATCGTTGAATCACTGGGCTTGATCTCCAATGGGTGAACGACTCGTTCAACAAAGCAATACTCGCGTCTACTTCAGCCTCTGACGATGCTTTTCGCTCGAAAACAAGCTCTTGGTTCCACGGATTGATGCTTTTCATGAGCAATGATGGTATTCGGTTATGAGACAATAATGACTCGCTGGTCTTAATCCCAAATCACTTCAAGATTGAGCTCCTGTCCTTCGCGTATGACTTTAACAAGAGTGGTATCTTCAGGTTCAAAAATACTCAGACCTTCCATGTAGCTTTGCATATCGAGCACCTTCAGCTCTCCCATTTGGATTACAATATCTCCTTTTTGCATCCCTGCATTTTCTGCCGGACGATCTTCTCGCACCCCATCGATGCGCATTCCTTCTCCGTCAAACAAATAGTCGGGAATCACCCCTAAAGTCACTTTAAACGCTGGAGCACTATCGTTGTCTTCATCCTTGGTTTTGGTGAATATCATTTGATCCAATTGGTCCACTTGTTGAATGAGTCGGGCTGTGTAATCATTGACCAACTTCATTCCTTTCATATTGATTTTTTCCACATCGTCGCTTGGTCGGTGGTAATCTTCGTGTTGCCCTGTGAACAAATGGAGCACTGGAATATCCTCGAGATAAAAACTCGTATGATCGGAAGGACCCACTCCCGACTCGCTCAAGACCAGTTTTAGACTGTCTTTGTTGGCAAGTTCCAATTGGCTATTCCAAGCCGGACTCGTTCCGTTGCCGTAGATCGCCAAGGTATTTTCTTCGTTCATTCTTCCAACCATATCGAAATTGATCATGCATTTCACTTTATCGAGCGGAATTGTTGGTCGGTCGCAGAACGTATTGGAACCCCACAATCCTTTTTCCTCACCCGAAAAGGCAATAAAGAGTACGTTGTGATTTTTCACCAAAGCCTGTACATCTTCAGCCAGAGAAAGCATTAGAGCCACACCGCTAGCATTGTCATCTGCACCATTGTGGATTTCGTAACCTTCCGTGTGCAAGGAATTTTCATCGCCCATTCCTAAGTGGTCGTAATGCGCGCCAATGACGATCCACGAATCGCTTTGGTTTTCAAATTTGGCGATCACGTTTTTACCCGTAATTTCTTTCACCACCCCCATACCGTATCGGGTAGAATCTCCGTCGTTCATTTTTTGGATGGGTGGATGTGGTTTTTTGCTGAAATACTGGTAATAGCCCTCTTCTCCTGCTGCTTGTAATCCTAGTAGATCAAAGCGATTCGCAATATAAGCTGCTGCGAGTTCTTCTTCCTTTGTTCCTGTCTCTCTTCCACCCAATTTATCTGACGCTAAGTAGCTCAAATCTGCTTGTACAGTTCTCTGATTGAAAGAAAATTGGGGTAACTTTTCCTCTTGACAAGCTGTAAAAACGCTAAGGAAAAGGACCGAAAAGGCAATACTTTTTAATGCAATTTGAGGGCTCGACTTCATTGGGACAGCATTTGTTGTAATTTCGTTGGCAAGTTAGTTAACAATCTACAATGAGACACCTATTTATACCACTCGCGGTACTTTTTCTTCTTTCTTGTTCTGAAGGAAGCAATGCAGAACAACACGAACACGGGCATCACCATGCTGATGGCAAGGACAGTACTGCTCATCACCATCATCATGCACACGGTGGAAGTGCTGGCCCTGAAACCACTCACTACGACCAAGAAAAGCACCTTAAAAACGTTCGTCAGCTGACCTACGGTGGCGACAATGCCGAAGCCTATTGGAGCTTTGACGATCAAAGTTTGGTATTTCAATCCAACAACCCGAAATGGGGATATGCTTGTGATCAGATCTACGTTATGCCTTTGGAGAACATGACCCCGGACACCATCCCTCCTTTCATTGTATCGACAGGAAAAGGAAGAACCACCTGCAGTTATTTCATGCCCGGGGATAGCACCATCATTTACGGATCGACCCATTTGGGCGGTGATGCTTGTCCGGAAGAGGCCGATCGTAGCAGCGGACGTTATGTGTGGTCCATTTACGATACCTACGACCTTTTTGTGGGTGATATGGAAGGAAACATCGTGAAGCAGCTGACGGATTATGATGGTTATGACGCGGAAGCCACGCTCTCGCCCGATGGAAGTAAAATTGTATTTACGAGCACTCGAAGTGGTGATTTGGAGTTGTGGACCATGAATGTTGACGGGACCGACCTGAAGCAAATCACCTTTGACCTGGGGTACGATGGAGGAGCGTTTTTTAGTCCGGACGGAACTCAGCTCGTTTACCGATCTAGCCGACCAAAAACGCCGGAGGAAATTGAGAAATATACCTCTTTGCTGGCAGAAGGATTGGTGGAACCCAGCGATATGGAATTGTATGTGTGTGATGTTGACGGAACGAACCACCGTCAAGTGACCTCATTGGGTGGAGCAAATTGGGCTCCGTTCTTTCACCCTTCAGGAGAAAAAATTCTATTTTGTTCCAATCATCACAGCGGAGGTTATCCTTTCAATTTATTTTTGATCAACGTGGATGGAACCGGCTTGGAGCAAGTGACTTTTGACGACGCCTTTGATTCTTTCCCCATGTTTTCATACGACGGAAAGCACCTCGTTTTTGCATCCAACCGGAACAATGGAAGGACACGTGACACCAATCTTTTCATTGCAGAATGGCAAGACTAAAAGAAGAAAAAGATCAGCATAAAAGAGATCAAAGCTCTCCGTTCCGAAGGTGGATTAAACGCCTTGGATGGGGAGCTTTTTTGTTCTTTCTGATCAAAGGAATTCTTTGGCTGATTGTGCTTTTCTTCGGCGCACAAGCCCTTGGTTTAGAAGGTTGTAACTGACCTTATTTTACCCTTTGATGAAATCGATGCACATGGGATAATCGTAGTCTTCCCCTTTGGATGCCGCCACCGAAGCGACAATCATGACAATGGTTGCAAAAATGCCCAAGGCCGCCATGAGAAAAATCCCCACGATGAAGAAAACCATGATGATACAAACGACTGCATAAATGAGCATGGACAATTGAAAGTTCAGCGATTTGCGGGCATGCTCAGCCACAAACTTGGATTCATCTTTTTTGACAATCCAAAGGATGAGAGGAACAATAAAACCGCCGAACATGGTTCCTAGATGCGCCAAAAGCGCCAAATTCTTATCGTCTTGAGAAATTTGTTCTTTTTGTAGGGTAATATCGTCGAGTGGACTTCTGTTTGATTCCATATCATTGAGCTTTTGACAAAGTTAAGCCCAACAAATGAAATTGGCGTACCGCTGCTCCTTTGAAATGGTTCACTCATCACAATAATTAGCTTTGAAACTACGATGACACTCGTTGATAGCAATCTAGCAAGCATCAGAATGCCTCTCCAATGGTGAAGTAGTAGTCGCGATGGTCCTTGCTAATGGCAAAATCCAAACGAAGGTTCAAATGTTTCTCTCGATCTAAGTTAAAGCGAAGACCGAGTCCACCAGCAAGAGCACTTGTTTGGATATTGAGGTCATTGAAATCATGCCCAGTATTTCCCAGTGATACAAAAGCTACTGCACCAAATCGTTGATACACCTCTGCCCTCAATTCGCTTTGAAAGAGGAGGGCTACATTGTCTCGATACCTTCCTTCGAACATCCCTCTCATTCGGTTTTCTCCTCCGAGAATGGCCATGGCAAAGAAGGGGGCGTTTCCCGAAATATGGTCAACAAAGGCTTGATTGGCCCAAACGATTTTAGGAGTAAGCGGATGATACCAGCGCACATCTGCCCGATTTCGCCAAAAATCAAAATCGCTCAAAGGTGTGAAGTCGGGATGACTCACCAATTCAATAAAATGGCCTTTTTTGGGATAGAAGACTTGATCTCTTTCATCTTTGTTCAGTATCACACCAAAGCCCCATGTACGTCCTCCCTCCTCACCTAGAATCGTATTTTGGCCCAAAAGTCCGGGTTCGTTTGCCTCAATTTCGAAGTCCTCAAGCCACATTCTCAATCCGAGGTACCATCGGTTTTTGATTGCGCGAAGATAATTTAGGCGAATACGAAAGAAGTCGGCATCGTAGTTTTGCGCTTTGGATTGGATGGCGTCGCCTTGCCCAAAGTAATTGTAGGCATATCGGTAGTAGCTAAATTCTCCATAAGCCACATGCTTTCTTTCCCCCCAAAACAAGTGAAAAGGCAATGAACTTAATACCTGTTGATTTTGCGTGTAGGCCGCTCCCATTTGGATTTGGCTTGGCGGACTAAGACTATCTTTTGGGTTGAAATAGAAATTCCACAAACCCGCTGCTCCACCACCCCATCGGGTCTCTGGAAATCGAAAAGCCACTGGGAAAGCCAAGAGGTAAGACTGTTTTTCGAGCGTGTCGACCTGCGCAATTTCTTTTTGAGCCAAAGTGTCTGAGCTTGACAAAAGAGCGAAAAGCATCCAAGCACAAACCCAACCTTTTGAAGGTGTCCAGCACAAAACATTCTTCCATCTTTTCACTAAACAAAGGTAGTCGCTTGGGATTAGAAATCGTTATTTTTGTGCTATGAGGTATTTTGCATTCCACAAGCCCTACGGTTTTTTATCTCAATTTACTGATGAAGGTCGTTGGAAGGGACTGGCCACTTTATCGCTTTTTCCTCCTAACGTTTATCCCATTGGACGTTTGGATGCAGATAGCGAAGGGCTGTTGTTGCTGAGCAGTGATTCTTCCATCAACGCTCGATTACTTCACCCCAAAAAAAAACACAAACGCAGTTATTTGGTGCAAGTTGAGGGAGAGATTAGCGACGAGGCCATAAGGGCTTTGAGGGGTCCGCTACATTTGAATTACAAAGGGAAAACCCATCGAACGGCTTTGGCTGAAGTAAAGCGAATTGCAGAACCTGAATTTTTAGAAGATCGGGATCCACCAGTCCGCTTTCGAAAATCGGTTCCGAGCTCTTGGATTGAATTGGTATTGACGGAAGGAAAGAATCGCCAAGTGCGAAAAATGACCGCTCATGTGGGGTTCCCAACGCTTCGCTTGTTGCGTCAGTCCATTGAAGGAATTAGTATTGCTCAGTTGCCCCAAGGAGCCATGAAGGAATACAGCAAAAAGGAATTTGAGGAATTATTGGGGCTTTAGTCCAAATCGTTCAATTCGATGATTCCGTGTTTGATGGCGTGAACCACCAGCGAAACCGTTTTTTGAACTTCAGCTTTTTCCATCATTCCGGCTTTGATGTTTTCAATGGTACGCACTGAACGACTCAATTCTTCAGCAATTTCCGAAGCTTTTTTTCCCTGACAAAGTCGAATTAAAATGAATCTTTCTTGCTCGGTGTACAATCCTTTCATGCCAGAAGGTCGCCTACGGTATCGTTGTTCCAGACCTTTAATGAGCTGTTGAGAGAGGTGGTCTGACAGATAATACCCTTCGTTTTGAACGGAGTGCAAGGCTTTCTCCAATTCACTTTCTTCCATGTTCTTCGGGAGGACTGTTTTTGCACCCATTTCAAAAACGTGGAAAACATCTTGACCCAATAAATCATTCGTCATTCCAATGACTTTACATTTCAAGCGGTTGGAATAATTGATCTGTTTGATGGTATCATAGCCGTTGAGAAAAGGCATATCTAAATCAACAAGAACGAGATCGATGGTTTCTAAATCCTCTTCATTTTTCAATAAATCACTTCCGCTGCTCGAAGCCAAAAACACCTTCATTCCTGAGAAGGAATTGACCACATTAGAGAGTCCGGCCCTCAAAAGTGACTGATCTTCAGCAATGGCGACTTTAATTGTACTCATATTTAGTAAGCTAGATTTTTTTGTACTGAACATCTTATTTTGCTCATCGCTCAAAAGTCGAGTTTCAGCACCTTACCAAGTACGTTCAAATCATTTCGAATTCTTGCTTTTACAGATTACAACTTGCAATTGAACGCAAATACAGTTATTCCAAATGATCTTTCTGGCACTTTTTCAGCTAAATGAAAAAACACAATGCACAACTGAGGTGGTTCTTTCATTTACTTAGTGTTACAAAGCTAGGGAATTGAAGTCTTCTGGGGGAACTATTTTATTCACATGTAGAGAAGAACATGTTAAAACTCTCGATATCAAAACCTTAATTCTTACAACAAGTATTGGCATCCATTTTAATGTGGATTAAGTAAAACTACTCTTGGAAATGCCCAAGTGAAATGATCGCCTCTGTTTCAAGGTCAAACACTCCTGAACACTTCATTTTAATTAGCTTTGCCTCATGTGGAAAATCTTTCAAGGCATACAATTGATTTTGATTCTGATACTAACACTCATCAGCGGATGTTTGGGTATTGTGATGATGTTGGTGATGCGTTCGCCAAAATGGGCTATGAAACTCATTCCCAACTATCTTTGGAGCCCAGGAATTTTTTGGGTTTTCGGTGTCCGACTACAGGTAGAAAACGTCCCTAAAGATCTTTCCTCCTATATCTATGCGGCCAATCATGCTAGTCCACTAGACATTCCCGCAATGTTCATGGCCATGCCGGTCAATGCCTATTTCATCGCTAAAATGGAGTTAAAAAAAATCCCCATTATGGGGTGGTTTATGACCTTGGCTGGGATGGTGTTCATTGATCGTGGAAAGCGTGAAAAAGCGATGGAGAGCATGCAGCGAGCTGGGCGCGAAATGCAAAAAGGAAAAAGCGTGATTGTCTTTCCTGAAGGAACCCGATCTAAAGACGGAAAAATCAAACTATTTAAGCGTGGGGCATTTATTCTGTCCAAGGAAACGGGCATTCCGGTAATTCCCGCATTGATTCAAGGGGCACATAAAGTGATGCCTCCAGGGGTTTACAGTGCCCGTCCGGGAAAGATTCGAGTTCGATTTTTTGAAGCCATGCAGTGGGAAGAGGAAAAATATAGTTCACCCGAAGACTTTGCAAATCACTGTCAAGAAATCATCCGTACCCAAGGGTCCAAAGAACTTAAATAGCGTAGGCCGCCTTTAAACCTTCTTCAATAGCGCGCTTGGCATCAATTTCTCCAGCTTTTAAAGCTCCTCCAATGAGGTAAGGTTTTGCGCCTTGAGCTTCGAGCTCTTTGTGCAGGCTGTTCACAGAAACTTGTCCGGCACAAAGCACCACATGATCCACTTCTAAGCATTGTTCTTTTCCTTGATGAACAAAGTGTAGACCTTGATCATCGATGCGTTTGTACTCCACACCGGACCACGTTTTCACCCCTGCTTTTTTCAAACTTGCACGATGGATCCAGCCCGTGGTTTTGCCCAATCCAGCGCCGGGTTTTGTTGCTTTTCGTTGCATCAAATGGATCTCGCGATTTGATGGGGTATTCACAGGCTTTGCCAAACCGCCCCGCTCATTTAAGCTTTGATCGATGCCCCAGGTTTTGGTGAAACCCTTGATTGAATGTTCTTCATCATTGGAATGGCTCAAGAATTCTGCCGTATCAAAACCGATTCCCCCTGCACCGATGATCGCCACCTTAGCTCCCACCTTCACTTTGCCAGCAATCACTTCGTCATACCTCAACACTTTTGGGTGATCTGCCCCTTCCAAGGGGATTGACCTTGGCTGAACCCCGCTAGCAACAATGATTTCATCGTATTTTTCAAGCAAGTCGGCAGCCCCCACTTTTTTATTCAGATGCACTGCAACATTGAGATCGATGAGCCTTTGATTAAAGTAGCGAATGGTTTCATGAAATTCTTCTTTTCCGGGAATTCGTTTGGCGAGATTAAATTGTCCCCCAATTTCACCACTCCCCTCAAAAAGATCTACCTGATGTCCTCGTTCAGCCGCATGAATCGCAGCAGACAAACCCGCGGGTCCGCCACCAACAACAGCTACCTTCTTGCTTTCAGGACTTTTTTCGTTCGGATAGAACGTTTCGTGGCAGGCCTTTGGGTTCACCAAACAGCTCGCCGTTTTTTGTTTAAAAACATGGTCCAAACAAGCTTGGTTGCAAGCAATACACGTGTTGATCTCCTCAGGTTTCCCCATTTCGGCCTTGTTCATGAAGTCGGGATCAGCGAGAAAAGGTCGGGCCATGCTGACCATATCTGCACAGCCCTCTTCAAGCACACGCTCAGCCACCTCTGGCATATTGATACGGTTTGTTGTAATCAGGGGAACATTCACTTTGCCCATCAGTTTTTTGGTAACCCAAGCAAAGCCCGCTCTTGGCACCATGGTCGCAATTGTCGGCACCCTCGCCTCATGCCAACCGATGCCCGTATTGATCAAATTCACCCCAGCTTTTTCCAGTTCTTGAGCCAAATGAACAATCTCCTCCCATGAGCTTCCTTCATCCACCAAATCGAGCATACTCAAGCGATAGATGATGAT
Source organism: uncultured Comamonadaceae bacterium (assembly GCA_964649515.1). Lineage (GTDB taxonomy): Bacteria > Bacteroidota > Bacteroidia > Flavobacteriales_D > Sanyastnellaceae > CALKGK01. Next base: position 63,516 of record CAZYPV010000001.1, read on the forward strand.
GAACTCTTGCCCAACTTCTTTTCGAATTTCGCGCACAATTTCCAAGGGAAAACGCATTCTATTTTCATAGCTTCCTCCCCATTCATCCTTTCGGTGGTTGGTTTTTTTAGCGATGAATTCATTGATGAGATACCCTTCGGAGCCCATGATTTCGATCCCATCATAGCCTCCTAACCGGGCCAGCTTGGCACAGCGAACATAATTTCGAATTGTTCTTTTCACTCCCCAAGCGCTCAATGCTCTTGGCGAAAAACGATTGATGGGCGCCTTGATTTTTGAAGGTGCAACGCAAAGTGGATGATAGCCATAGCGTCCTGCATGAAGAATTTGCATGCAGATTTTCGCCCCGTGTTCATGCACTGCTTTGGTGATGATTTCGTGCTTCTTGGCTTCTGATTTTTTAGTGAGTTTGATGGAAAAAGGCGAAACCCAGCCTTCTCGATTGGGAGCAACACCTCCAGTAACAATCAAACCAACTCCCCCTTTTGCCCGATCGCCGAAATAGCGTGCCATGCGATCAAAGCCCCCTTTTTCTTCTTCCAGTCCGGTATGCATGGAACCCATGATTACACGATTTTTAAGTGTTGTGAAACCGAGATCGAGTGGTTCGAAAAGTCGGGGGTATGCTTTTGGTTTATTCATCATCAATCAAATTCTCTAAATCGGTCAACAAAATCATTTCTTTTCTTCTTGGAAGCTACCAACTGATAGGCAAATTTGTTTCCTTCCTCGTCTTTTGTTTTGCGCTTATCGTCTTTCAATTCCGTTACCAAGACATTAAAATCTTTATCGCTCGCCGTGATGTTCATCAATCCCAACTTGTATTCAAAGTAATACCAATTTTCGCCATCGAGTTGAAGGTAAACTCTCAAGATATCGGCGCTTCTTCCTCTTTGAAGTTCAATTTTCCCTTTAACATATCTAAAGATTTGTTTCTTCCCGATGCTCGCGATGCCGATGGGTCCTTCCGACACAAAAGACTCTTCAACATCATCCCAAGTGAAGGTAACATCAGCAAAATAGAAGGTTCGTTGCAATTCTTGGGGAAGTTTTTTGAGCTGACCAGTGAGATTGAGTTCGGAAATAACTTTATCCGACTCCTCCAAACCTAAAATCTCCTTGATGCTTTTTTCGTAATCGGTTTTGGAGATATCCACAGCTGGAAGACTTGGCCATTCTTGCAATTGTTCCGTCATGTATTTCATGAGGCTCTCATCGAAGAAGAAATCCAAGGCAAAAACCCCATTGATACTTGTCTCACCATTGATCGTGTTGTGCACCAAATCTCCATAGCTCAAGGTTTTTACATGCCCGAAATCGACGTTGTAATCCAATTGTCCGTCTGCCTTAATGCTGCAATCTTCTGTATTTAACTCCACCAAATTACCAGGCAGTTTGGGTTGTTTGATTTTGTCCTTTGAACCAATGAGGTAGCGTTTGGAGTTGGGTTCGTATTTCAAGAATCCTGTAGCGGTGATGAGGGTAGCATCTTCCCGATTGTTTTTTCTGCTGAGGAAAGTACTGTAGAGCTCCACTGGCGACTCTTTGGCAATCATCACACCCGCTCCCAATTTGGCCATTCCCACATCTCTCATGTTGGTATCTACTGGGATGTAGATGTCTTGAGGATCAATTGGTGCGCGGAATTTGAACCAATTTCTTTCCAAGCTCTCGCAAGTATGCATGATTTGGGTTCCCCCTTCAAAGGTCAAGTGTTTCTCATTGGCCGCCAATTCAAAATCTCCGGCAAAAGTGAAAAATGGGCTCAGCATGAAGCCATCTTCCTCCGGAATTTTTCCTTTTCCAATGGTTTGTCTTGTGGTATCTACCTCAATTTTTGAAAGGTGAATGATCTGTTCCATCTTGTTCGCATCAACGTAAGCGATGTCTCCTTCACCTTCGTAATCGTAACGACCATTCACTTGCATTTCTGCGTTGAAGATGCGGTGGTATTGGGTCACATAGTTGGAAATCAGTGTTGCCCTCTCGAGCGGATCCATCTTGGCTCGTTTTCTCACCACCACCCTGCCAGAATCTGGCAATACTTTAGAATCTGCCACCGCAATGAATTTGATGCGATCACAAAGAATCACCGACTCTTTGATGTCATACACCGCCTTTGGGGCCAAGAAGTTCAAAGAGTCTTGAAGCTCGTTGACCGAATAAAAATTCGAATAATTCTTGTCTTCGCTGGTATCAATCACAAAATCTTCCGTTGCTTGTCTGTTGGAAGAAAGCTCCATCTCATTTTTATCCATGAACCACTTGAACTCATCCATGAAACAGATGTATTGATTTGCTGGGAAATCGATCTTCGTTTCACCGCCATTGGATTTAAACATCCCTGTTCTTTCATCGAAATCGATCTCTGCATTCACATTGTCTGTCTTGAACGCCAAATTCTCGAGCCCCTCTTGTGCCAATTTGAATTGAGCTGTATCTGCGAGGATCTTTCTTGGATCGTATTTAAATTTCTTGGATGAAAGTGTCGCCCCCTCGAAATCCATATCGCCTTTACCTGTCATCCCTGAAGGCTGCAGGAAGAGGCTCCCGGTTAATTCTGCTTCGTCTCTAAAGAATTGAATTTTCTCCTTCACCGAACTCGCTCTTAGGAGATCTCTTTTGGGATAGAACGCCAAATCCACCTCCTGCGCCTTGGTTCTTGGCACTCCAGGGCTTCCGGGTTCCTCTAAATTTTCGAAGTCTGTAGTTCTACCCTTCGTGGAATCGGGAAAAAAGATGAATTGATCGGAATAGCTCTTTGACGTGAGGTAATCGAGCGAACCGTTTCCTTGAAGTCCGGTATAATTCAACTTCACTTCAGCCGTAAATTTACCTTTACCAACATAAGCAGGCAGACCGTTTCCTCCCGTATTCATATCAAAGCCCAATGCATCGTCGTCCATCAGCACCAAAGGCTCTTTGATATCGGGGAAAATATCGGAGCTCACCAGCGTACCATCGAAAGACAAGTCTTCCTTGGAAAAGTTATCCAAGCTATCGATAACATAAGGTTCAATCTGGTAATAGAAGCGATCGCGGTTGTAGACACCGCCTTGAATTCGGCTATTGTCGTAATACACATACGATTCTTTTGTTGAGCTGAAGATGGGATATTGGGGATAGTTTTCGGAATGCACACCAGACTTGTTTGTTGGAGCATCGATTTTCAACGTTCCGGCGATGTCTTCCAGCACACTCTTCACTCGTTTCATGCTTTTTCTTCCATAGGCGTCGGTACTGGAGTTTTCATCTTCCACATAAATTCGGCAACTATCTACATTGATCAAATCAATTTTAAAGGTCTCATAGTCGAAATAATATTCCTTCCCCATGAATTCAAAATTCCCTGCTCTTACTCGTCCGCCACACTTAAAATCGCGGTCTTTTTTCAGAATCACCTCTTCTCTAGCCGGGTAAATGTTTACGCTTTGGGAATCTGAAAGTTGAATGCGCTGCACCCCTTTGACCAGCAAATTATTGTTCAGCAAATTCAATTGGGCATTGTTTCCGCCGCCTACTTCAGAATTAAAAAGCAGCACATCATAATCTCTCGCTCCTGAGTTATTTTTTAGGTAGTCGAACAGTTTTTGATTCACCTTCACCCATTCGCTATCCAAATTGAAATCAACAAAGCCTTGATTGTTCAAATCGATGAGCATGATGATCGTTTGTTGATTGCTCAGGCGCAGGAATCCAGCCAATTCTAAGCTATAGAATTCTCTTGAAGAAATGCTTCGGGTATAGTCTCGAATCTCCACCAGCGGGTGGGTCATGGCAATTCCCATCATGCCATCGTAGCGCGCTTTTTTGTAGTAATCTTTTGATTCGAAGGCAGCAATGTGTTGCGTACTCCCCACCAAAGATCCCAGCTCAATCAAAGGATCATCGATGTTCCAGTAGAGTGCTTCAAAATACATATCCACCTCGTGATAGGTGTTTTTGTACGGAGCTTTGGAAAGTCCCTCGTCTGTTCTCAAAAGGGTTAGCTTACGATCTGCCCGATCAAATTTGAGGTTCAGATCGGGATGAGAAATGGTGTCTTCATCCAAGTAGAACATCGCCTCAGCGTGCTGGGAAGTGATCTTTTCTGGTCGGATTGCAAACTCCAAGGACTTTGAAATGAGGAAGGGTTCATCTTCCCTGTAAAAAGTCAGCTTGGCCGGTTCTTCTCTAGTTCCTGTACCTGCCAGTTTATTCCCCCTCATGGTGAAACCGCCCTCATAATCAAGGTTTTTGAGCAAATTTTTAATCACCAAACGTTGATTGTAGCTTTCGAAACGCGGATAGGCGGCATCATCTCCCGTTCTGTTGGCCAGTACTTTTTCGTTGAGTTGACCCAAAAGTGGTTTCTCGAAAAACTCATTGAAGAAAAGCACACTATCCACAATAAATGAAGACCCTTTAATTCTGATCTCATAATCTTCGAACACCGCGTAGGTTGTGTTCGGATCAAAATCAGCCCGATCCCAAGTTACCTTCCCCTTCGTTCCTAACCAGCGTTCTGTGATGGGATGAAATTCTCCGCTGGTCTCTTTGATAACAGAACTATCCCCTTTCGAATAACAAATTAAATCTCCGAGGGGATAGACGATTTTTGGGATGGAATCATAAACGAAAGCATAATTCGAAGAAGCAAATTTCCATTGAACAGCATTGGTGCTGAAGAAAATCTGATCTTGGAACAAAGTAGCACTGTTGGCGAGAAACTCTGGAACATATTTTTTTGATCTTCGGTCGCTGGTCAGTTGGTCGAGAACAACATGCCATTCCTTAAAAGTCGCATCCTCTTTCCCCGAGGTTTGGAAGGCCATAACGGACAAGATATAGCTCTCGAAAGCTGGGTAGGCTGGATGTTTTTGATCGAGCAAGTCATTACAGGTCTTAATGACTCTTTCTTGGTATTCCAAAGGGTAAGACTCCTCTAAAAACAAGGGGGCGAAGTCTTTTTCGATGAACTTCTTTCCTTCTTTTTTGGAACTTGAGAAGAAGTTGCTCAGTTCTTTGACGAAGGTTTCTTTTTCATTGGAGAATTTGGAAATGCGTTGTGCTTGGACTTGGGTAGTCAGAAAAAGCACGGTGAGGGCAAAAAACGTAAATCGAATCATCGTTGGGAATATCGGAAATCAAGTTGAATGAGCCGTAGTACAAACGCTGAAATTCTTCACCACGGTGTAGAACTTGCTATTTTTTTTGGCTCCAGCTCAAAGGTGCAAAAGATTTAAGCGCTGCAATACCCAGACCAAAGAATTCATGAACAGCCTTTTGCTCATTTCATTCCGCCACCTTCTCTCCTAGAAACATGGCCCATCCATCTTTTTGATCCACCTTTTCTTTTTGAATGCCTAAAGACGCCGCTTGTTCTTCCAAAACCGCCACATCTGTTTCGAAAAAACCACTCAAATACAACTTCGCCCCCAACTTCATTGCCTTCGCATATCTCGGTAATTGTGCCTGAAGAATGTTTCTGTTGATGTTCGCGATGATCACGTCGTATTTTCGATCTGGAATGACCTCTACTCCACCTAAAATAGCGCTAATTTCCTTGCTTTGGTTGAGTTCAATATTTTCTTGAGTATTTTGAAAAGACCACGGGTCGATGTCAATTGCATCAATTTTCTTTGCTCCAAGTTTTTCAGCCAGAATCGCTAAAATCCCCGTACCACACCCCATGTCCAACACTGATTTCCCATTATAATCGAGGTCGGCCATATTTTTCATGATCAAATGCGTAGTTTGATGATGCCCGGTGCCGAAGCTCATCTGCGGTTGAATCAGTACTTCGTGGCTGAAGCCTTGTTTTTCCTCATGGAAGGGAGCTCTCACACGAACGAAATCTCCCACTTCAATGGCTTGAAATGAGGCCTCCCAAGTAGCATTCCAGTTTTGATCTTCAAAGGACTTCTCCTCGAAAGAAATGTCCCACTCGTTTGAATGGAGTTCTTTGATCTGAAGCACCTCCGCTTTGTTGTAGTCCACTTGCGGAATGTAAGCCTCTAAGCCATTCTCGGTCTCTACAAAACTCTCGAAGCCCAGTTCAGCCAAACGAGCCGTTAAAATATCTCGCGCGGGAAAAAGCGGATTGATCTTGAAAATGAGTCCTTGGTAGTCCATGGCAGCAACTAGAATGAGTGAATAATCGCATTAAAATCTTCCGCCTTCAAGCTCGCCCCGCCAATGAGTCCGCCATCCACATCATTCTGAGCAAAAAGCTCCTTTGCGTTGTTGGGTTTACAACTACCTCCGTACAAAATGGACGTACTATTTGCACAATCTGCACTGAACTCCTCCTCTAGCCAAGATCGAATGGCCGCGTGCATCTCTTGCGCTTGTTCTGCGCTAGCCGTTCTTCCCGTGCCGATTGCCCAAATGGGTTCATAAGCAATCACCACCTGTTTCATCGCCGCTTCATCCAAATCAAACAATGCACTTTCCACCTGCATTTTCACCCAATCGAAATGGACATCATCATCGCGATGTTCCAGTCCCTCGCCACAACAGAAGAAAACGTTCATCCCTGCATTTACTGCTCTTTTGATTTTTTGGGCAATCACCTCGTTGGTCTCACCGAACATTGCTCTACGTTCTGAGTGACCAATAATCACATGATCAATGCCCATGCTCATCAACATCTCCGGGTGCACCTCTCCAGTGAAAGCGCCAAAATCATGTGCACTCGCATTTTGAGCTGCTAGATGAATTCCATTGACCTCGCTTACAAAAGCCCCTAAATAAGGAAAGGGACAAGCAATCGCCACTTGAACCTCTTTGGGAAAATCTTTTTGAAGGTGAGACAAATCAGATAAAAGTGACTTCGCCTCTTGAAAATTGAGGTTACTTTTCCAGTTACCGGCTACAATTTGTGAACGCATATCATTGTTTTGCCGCTAAATTAGAGCTTTTCGATAAGTACTACGATCTTTGTAGCAAAGAATGGCATCAGCAAAAGAAATATTGCAAAAGTATTGGGGCTATCCTGATTTTCGGGGAAAGCAAGCTGAAATCATCGCTGAAGCACTCGAGAACAAAGACCTGCTCGCCATCCTACCAACAGGTGGAGGTAAATCCCTTTGTTTTCAGGTTCCCGCAATGGTTAAGGAAGGCATCTGTTTGGTTGTATCTCCGCTATTGGCATTGATGAAAGACCAAGTAGACCATCTCAAGGAAAGAGGCATCAAAGCCAGCATGATCTCGTCTGCTCATACCGCGAGGGAAATTGACATCTTGTTGGACAATGCCATTTATGGGGGCACCAAGTTTCTTTACGTTTCACCTGAACGACTCAGCAACGAGCTTTTCCTCACTCGATTTGAGAAAATGAACGTCAACTTCATCGCCATCGATGAAGCCCATTGCATCTCTCAATGGGGGCATGAATTCCGGCCCTCATACCGCTTGATTGCCGACATCCGAAAAGTAAAGCCGGAAGTTCCAGTCCTTGCCCTCACCGCCTCAGCCACTCGGGAAGTAGAAGCTGACATCATGGCGCAGCTCAACTTCAAAACTCCTCATGTACTGCGAGGAGAAATGAACCGCAGCAACCTTTCGCTCGCCGTAGTATCTGCTGAAAACAAATTGCAGAAACTCCTTCAATCCTGCGAACGGCTCAGTGGAAGCGGCGTCATTTATGCATCCACCAGAAGAAGAACAAAACAAGTAGCCGAATTTTTAAGGAGTCATGGACAATCTGCCTACTTCTACCACGCGGGACTCAGCATTGAACAGAAGGACCAACTTCAAGACGAGTGGAAAACCGGAAAAATTCGCATCATCGTAGCCACCAATGCCTTTGGGATGGGAATTGATAAAAGTGACGTGCGTTTTGTTCTTCATGCCGACATCCCCGAAACTCCGGAAGCCTATCTTCAAGAAGCTGGAAGAGCCGGACGTGATGGGGAGCAATCTTGGGCCGTTTTGTTTTACAGTGAGCAAGACATCGTGAATAAGGAAAAGGAGTTTGACATTCGATTCCCCGAGGACGATGAAATACGTGAAATATACCGACGACTTTGCTCCTATCTTCAATTGGCTCACGGAAGTGGCTTTGAAAGCAGCCATCCCATCTCTTTGTTGGACTTTTCGAAACACATCGAGAAATCTCCGAGAACCGTGATGAACGCCTTTCATATTTTGTCCTTATCCGGATACCTTCAATTATCGGAAGGACTCCAAATGCCCAGCAGAGTTCATATCACCATGAACAAACAAGAACTGTATAATTTCCAAGTAAAGTACCCATCTTGGGATCCATTTATCCAGCTTTTGGTGCGAACATACGGAGGCATATTTGACACCTATGTGCGCATACAGGAAGGGCGACTCGCTGATCTCACCGGATGGAGCTATCATGACATTCAACACAAATTAGAGCAGCTCTCGGGAATGGGAGTATTGGATTATGCCAAGAAAAGCAGTTCGGACATGGTCACCTTTCTAGCAGCCGTTCAAGACGCCCAGTACATCACCTTCCCCAAAAAAGCCAAAGAAGAACGGGAGCACCGAGTTCGGCATCGTTGGGAAGCCATCAAGAAATACATTCACAGCTCTGGATGCCGGGAAGTAGCGCTACTTCGCTATTTTGGAGAAGATCAAGCCAGTGATTGCACGCACTGCGATTGGTGTAGGAAAAATCAACTCGACCTTGACCACAGCTTGGAACAAATTCAGAAAGACATCTTGGGCGCGTTGGAGGGAATCGACATGAATTTAGACGAACTCATTGCTGCACTTCCTCACCGGGATGAGCTCACTGTGGGCAAAGTACTCCGCACCTTGATGGACGAAGATATCGTTCGTTCGCTTGATGATGATCGTTTTTGTTTAAGATCTTGAGCATTGTTCTACCTTTGCGCAAAATATGAACATGAGCACAGCAACGGTATATCTCAAAGCCAAGAAAGACGAAAGCATTCGAAGATTCCACCCCTGGGTATTCAGTGGAGCTATCAAACAAATTGACGGTCAGCCAGCCAACGGAGACACCGTGCGTGTTTGTGCCAACAAAGGAGGAACCTTAGGCTATGGACATTACTCTCCCAACGCCACCATCGCCGTTCGAATGGTCAGCTTTGACCAAGAAGCGCCCGACGAACGCTTTTGGATTGACAAGTTGAAGAAAGCATATGCTCTGCGTTCATCCTTGGGCATGACCGACAATGCCACCTCCAACACCTACCGCCTCGTTCATGCTGAAGGCGACCGGCTCCCAGGACTCATCATAGACCATTTTGACGGACACTTGGTTATTCAAACCCACAGTTTGGGCATGCATTTATTGCGAGATCATTGGGTAAGTGCTTTGAAAGAAATTTATGGACCTCGATTGAAATCTATATACGATAAAAGCTCAGACACCTTGAAGAAGAATGGCGGCTTTGAAATGGAGAACGCCTATCTTTTTGGCAATCAAGAAAGCGGAAATCGATCTCTTGAGAACGGCCATCAATTTTTGATTGATTGGGAAGGAGGACAAAAAACCGGATTCTTCATTGATCAGCGAGAAAACAGGGAATTATTGGGGAAAGTATCGAAAGGGAAGAAAATACTCAACACCTTCTGTTACACCGGAGGCTTTTCCATCTACGCTCTTGCCATGGGAGCGGAATTGGTGCACAGTTTGGACAGCTCACAGAAAGCCCTTGACTTGGTGGAAGAGAACATCAAAATTAACGGATTGGATGCCAGCAAACACGCCTGTATTCACGCCGACGCAGTTCAATACATCAAGGAAGCGGAAACCGATTATGACATCATCATCTTGGACCCACCCGCCTTTGCAAAACACATGAGTGCGCGTCATAAAGCCGTTCAAGGATATAAGCGAATCAACGCCCGTGCCATGGAGAAAATCAAGTCTGGCGGACTCATTTTTACCTTTTCATGTTCTCAAGCCGTTGACAAAAGTCTGTTTAACCACACCATCATATCGGCCGCCATCTCCGTTGGTCGGGAAGTCAAGATCCTACACCAGCTTCATCAACCCGCGGACCATCCCGTGAGTGCTTTTCATCCTGAGGGCGAATATTTGAAAGGACTCGTTATTCAAGTCATTTGATCACGGCGCCAAACGCTTCATTTCCCAAAGTTTGCCGTCTTTTTTGTATTGAAGACGATCGTGCAATCGACTCGGGCGACCCTGCCAAAATTCGAAGATCTCTGCTTCAATCAAAAAACCACCCCAAAAATCTGGACGAGGAACCTCCATACCTTCAAAACGTTCCTCCATCTCCTTTACTTTTAGTTGAAGTTCTTCTCTGGATTGGATCTCTTCGCTTTGGTTGCTCGCCCAAGCCCCAATTTGGGAAGGTCTTGGTCGGGAAGCAAAGTACGCATCAGAAACCTCTTCATCGATCTTTTTAACCACCCCAGTAATGCGCACCTGACGTTCAAGCTCTTTCCAGAAGAAAGAAACACAAACCTTATTATTGTTGAGAATTTGTTTTGCTTTGGAACTCGTGTAGTTCGTGTAGAATACCAATCCTTTTTCAGAAAACTCTCTGCAAAGAACGATCCTGCTTTGAGGAAAACCATCATGATTGATGCTGGAGAGGGTCATGGCATTATAATCAGTATCATCCGACTCCTTCGCCTCTTTCAGCCACATTGAGAGTTGATCTACTGGGTTTGACATTGCATTTTCTTCGCTCAGCTGGTCGTTGCTGTAATCTTTTCTTACCGAATTGAGGTCTTTCATGGTTGATTTATCTTCCTTGATAGTTGGTTCTTTCGTAATAGACAATAGAACTCTTGAATTGAGAATTGGTTCAAAGTTACGTTGGAGGGTTTGGAAGAATACTGATAATGGTCAGATTTTTTGAGAATACTTGGATTGTGGGGTTTGGGTGGGCTATTGATTTATGTCGCAAGAATTCGAATTCACGGGCTATTGACTTACGTCGCCCGCTTCAATATTTCTAGAAAAGGCCTATTGATTTAGATCGCCAGAATCAAAATCTCGGGCTATTGATTTACGTCGCCAATGTCTTATTCACGGGCTATTGACTTACGTCGCCCGCCTCAA
>CAZYPV010000001.1:74635-85948 GCA_964649515.1 uncultured Comamonadaceae bacterium
ATTTCTAGATAACACCTATTGATTTAGATCGCCAGCATCAAAATCTTGGGCTATTGATTTAAGTCGCCCAAAGGCGAATTCAAGGGCTATTGATTAACGTCGCCCGCCTCGGCATTTCTAGATAACACCTATTGATTTAGATCGCCAGAATCAAAATCTTGGGCTATTGATTTACGTCGCCAATGTCTTATTCACGGGCTATTGATTTACGTCGCCAATGTCTTATTCACGGGCTATTGACTTACGTCGCCCGCCTCAATGTTTCTAGAAAAGGCCTATTGATTTAGATCGCCCAAATCAAAATCTTGCGCTATTGATTTACGTCGCCCTAAAAAACGAATTCTGAATCCATCAACTTAAATCACCCAATACCAAAATCCAATGCTACTGACTTAAATCCCCCTAAAACCCCAAAAAACCCGCTCATTCCCTCTCTCCCTCCAAAAAAATGCATCAAATTGACATTTCTTCTCATTCAATGTTTGGATTTCAATACCTTATGATGTATTCTCACAAAAAACAACAAAATGCGCTTCCGTCGAAAGACCAAAATTCTTCCCGGAGTTTACCTCAACTTCAGTAAATCAGGCATTAGCACCACCATTGGTCCGAAAGGCGCTAGCGTAAATCTTGGAAAAGAAGGTGCATTCTTAAACACGGGTATTCCTGGTACAGGACTCTATAACCGACAAAAACTATCCTCCAAAGCTGCCCCAAAATCAAAGCCAACTCCGCAGGTTTCAAATGAACATTATCGAGATCTCATCGATGAATTCAAAAGCGATCAGGCCGAAAACCTAACCTCCGATTCTTTAAAAGAGCTCAAAGAAACATTGCTCGATTGTCATTTGCGCAGACAAGAACTCACCTCCACCATTGCGCGTCAACAACAACGCGTGAAAAAAACACGACAGCTCCTCACTTGGATGCGGATCCTCATCGTGGGTTTTGTGTTTCTTTCGTTTAGAAGAAAATGGCTCGAAGCAAAGCATGAACTAAAAGAACTCCAACATCAACTGGATGAAGAATACGTTGATATGGATCACGAATGGACACCAGAACTGTCCGAAGCATATCAACAAGTTGAATTCGCTTTTGAAGGATTGATGACTTGCTACAAAGTTTGGGACATTATTGGAGCGGGCAATAAACAAGCACTAAAAGGACTCGTTGTTCGTGAGGAATGTCGCTTAAACCGAAAACGCCTCGCCGAAATCAAATCAACCCAACAAGCCCTCCACTTCGAAAATAAAAATGCTGGCGAACTGTTTTTCTACCCTTTCTTTCTCAGTATTATCGATGGTTTGGGCGAATTTGGGATTGTTGACCTCAAAGATCTTCGAATAAGCTACGAAGAGCATGAGTTTACAGAAAACAACGAAATCCCCTTGGATTCAGAAGTCATTGACCACCGCTGGTTTAAGGAGAATAAGGACAACTCTCGCGATAAACGTTTTAAAAACAATTTCCAAATTCCCGTTTGCGCCTATGCCGGAATTACTTTTCAAACCAATAAAGGGGTACACGAAAAGTACATGTTCAGTAATCGGCAAAAAGCTTCGTCCTTTGTGAACGCTTTTCAAGCCTACCAAAAACTCCTTTTGCAATCGGACCAATAAACCACGCAGCCAGCACCATCCTGCGCAATTTCATCCCGATGTGAGCCATCCCATCCCAAGATTGGGTATCTTTGCCAACTTCAAATTCTACTGCATGTCCTTCAAAAACCTAGGTCTTCCTCCCTATCTCGTCCAACACCTCCAAAATCATCACTTCACCAAGGCCACTCCGGTTCAACTTGAAGCAATCCCAGCAGTAGTATCGGGGAAAGATGTTTTGGGAGTTGCTCCAACAGGTACGGGGAAAACGGCCGGATATGTACTCCCTCTTTTGAGCATTTTCGAAAAATTGCCTCTCCATAACCGACACGTTAATGCCTTGGTTTTAGTGCCCACACGGGAGTTGGCGATTCAGGTAGATGAGGTCTTGCGCCAGTTCTCTATCGGTTTGAAGAACCCACTCAAAACCATGGCAGTGCACGGTGGGAAGTCCATCAACCTTCAAATGATGAAAATGAATCGAGTGAGTATTCTGGTGGCAACTCCGGGCCGACTCCTTGATTTAGTGCGAAACAAAGCCGTTCATTTGGATGAAGTCAAGACCTTTGTGCTTGATGAGGCCGACAAACTAATGAATCTGGGTTTTCAGGATGAATTGAACGAGGTTCTTGCTTTGCTTCCTCCCAAAAGACAAAATTTGTTGTTCAGCGCCACTTTGAATTCGCGCATTGAAGATTTGAGCCGACTCTTTCTCGACGCCCCTTTACTCATCGAAATGCCCGATGCTCCCGTCCAAGAACGTTTGATCAGAGAATATGGTTTTCGGGTTGAAAAAAGCAAAAAAGGAGTGCTCCTCCGTGAATTGATCAGAAGAAACAACTTTGATTCGGTATTGGTATTCACCTCTTCAACACACCAAGCAGATCACGTTTGCACAAAACTGGAACGAAATGGAATCAAAGCCGCCGCCATACACGGAAAGAAAAGTCAAGGTGCTCGTGACGCAGCTTTGAGCGCTTTCAAAAAAGGCGAACTCCAGGTACTTGTGGCCACCGACCTTCTCGCCCGAGGGGTGGACATTAAAGGCTTGCCTGCTGTAATCAACTACGAACTTCCTCGCTCGCCTAAAGATTATACTCATCGTATTGGAAGAACGGGAAGAGCCGATGAAAAGGGCGAGGCATTCAGTCTCATCTCCCCCGAAGAAGAACAACACTTTCGTCTCATTCAAAAAAAAGCCAAGAAATGGGCCGAAATGGTCGAATCAACTGCCTTTCTCAATCAGGAACATTAAACAAGAATACCTCTGTAACAGTGTTTTCGTGGATATGAGATTGAAAATTAAGCAAGATTAACACCCAGAGAGTAGCAAATCAGCATCGGAACTTCGTCCCACTTTAAATAATGCTTAACTTTGAAACGATGAGGTATTTCTTAATCATATGCGGTTGGTTGTTTTCATTTGCTGTTCTTGCTCAGGGAGATCAGGAAGTTGAAAATGACGTGGTTCAATTTAGTGGTATTGTGGTAACGGGAGACAGTCTTTCCCCAGTACCTTTTGTAACGGTTTACCGGACAAGAGATGCCAAAGGAACCATCACGGATACCAAAGGTTTTTTCTCCATTCCTGTTCTTAAAGGAGATACGGTTCGTTTCTCGAGTGTTGGATATGTACCCACTCAAATGAACATTGCAGATACCCTCTCCTCCAACCGATACAACGTGGTTCAATTTTTAGGAGTTGACACGGTATTGGTTCCTACCACCTTCATTTACCCCTGGCCCACCAAGCAAAAAATGAAGGAAGAAATCCTCGCCCTCCGATTGGAAGACGATCAAGCCGAAAGAGCGAGAAAGAACCTGGAGTCCATCATGATGTACAACCGCATGGCAGAGATGGGAATGGACGGTGGAGAAAACTATAAAATCGCCATGCAACAACAAGCACAGCGAATTTCCTATGCCGGTCAGGCACCTCCACAAAACATTTTTAGCCCCATAGCTTGGGCGCAATTCATAAAGGCATGGCAAAATGGTGCCTATAAAAAGAAATAGTTTCTTCGTCTGAAGGCACGATTCCCGTATCATTCTCGTTAAGTTTGCGTTCGCAACTCTCTGTTTACGCAAAATGACACGACTCTTTGTCTTTCTTCTTCTTGCCGCACTGCCCTTTTTAGGCACAGCTCAAACAGCTGAAGTCTATGGTATTGTTCGTGGTTCAGACGGACTAACCCTCCCCGGAGCTACGGTTCAATCCAATCAAGGACAAGTAACGGTAAGCGACAATTATGGATTCTACCGCATTACAGTGAATGCCAATGAAGCTTTGGTCTTGCGCTTTTCTTACGTGGGAAAAAAAACCGAAAGTCTGGCACTTCAACTCAATCCTGGAGAAGAACGAGAAGAAAACATTCAACTGAAAGACAATAGCATTATTACAGACAATGCCGTGGTCTATGGTACTGGAAAACAAGATTTTATTCAACGTCTTGAGCCAAGAATCGCCTCACAACTTCCGTCGGTTCGGGGAACGGTTGAAGATCTCCTTTTACAGGCTCCAGTGAATTTCACTTCAGAACTGAGTTCCTCCTACAATGTTCGAGGCGGATCTTTTGATGAAAACTTGGTTTATGTGAACGACATTCAAGTGTATCGCCCTTTCCTCGTGAGAGCTGGTGAGCAAGAAGGACTTTCTTTTCCCAACACCGACATGATCGAAAGAATCGATTTCTCTGCGGGAGGGTTTCAAGCCAAATATGGAGATAAGATGTCGTCTGTGCTCGATATTCAATACCGAAAACCAAAGGAGTTTGGTGGTGCGGTTACGCTGAGCATGCTAGGTGCCTCACTTCAACTTGAAGATCGAAGCAAGAATAAAAAATGGTCGCACAATAGCGGTTTTCGATATCGAAACAACAGCTACATCTTGGGAACTTTGGACAACCAAGGTGATTACAACCCCAATTACATCGACTTTCAAACTTACGTGACTTTCGACCCGGATACTGCCGGGCCCTGGGAGTTTAATTTTCTTGGGAATTACAGTAGGAACAAATACAACTACATTCCCCAAACCCGACAAACCGACGTGGGTAACATCAACGAAGCCCTTCGTTTAACCGTGTTTTTTGACGGACAAGAAGTGACCCAATTTCAAACCTTTTTTGGAGCGGGAAGTGCATCCTACACTACCGATGTTACCCGTTTGAGCCTTGTCGCCTCTGCTTTCAACACTTCAGAAAGCGAGACCTTCGACATCTTTGGGCAGTACTTCTTGGACGAATTAGAACGTGATTTGGGATCGGATGAATTTGGGGAAGTATTGAACAATCGAGGTGTTGGTGGCTACCTTGAACACGCCAGAAACCAATTGGATGCAAGTGTTTTGAACATTGTTCACAAAGGTTCTCACAACATCGACCACAAAAACCACTTTCTCGAATGGGGACTGACCCTTCAACAAGAAATCATTTCTGATCGATTGAGCGAGTGGACCTATTTGGATAGCGCGGGGTACAATCAACCTCGTCCCGCAGATAGCATCGGTTATCAAGTTCCAGAACTTCAACCCCAGCAACAAATTGTATTGACGGATGTCATCAAAGCCAAAAACGACATTCGCTCGAACAGGGTCATGGCCTACTTGCAGGATTCCTACGCATGGAAGAACAAACGAGGCGATGATTTCACTGCTAATCTGGGAATTCGCGGACACTATTGGGACTTCAACAATGAGTTTGTTGGTGGTCCGCGTGCACAATTCTCTTGGAAACCCCGCTGGATGTTTGCCAAAGTGAATGAATTTGGGGTTGAAGACAGCGTGAGAAGAAATGTGGTTTTCCGTTTTGCGAGCGGACTCTATTGGCAGCCGGCTTTTTATCGTGAGATGAGAGGACTTTTTGGTGAAGTGAATCAAGACATTCAAGCACAACAAGCCATCCATTTTGTAGGTGCCGTTGATTATGTCTTCGAAGCCTGGGATCGTCCGTTCAAATTCACCGGAGAAATCTATTACAAGGACCTCAATCGACTCATTCCCTATGAAGTTGAAAACGTCCGTTTACGTTACTACGCCACCAACAATGCCAACGGTTATGCCACCGGTATTGACTTGATGCTGAATGGAATGTTCATCGATGGTGTCCAGTCTTGGGTGAGGGCATCTGTGCTCAAAACTGCTGAAGATTTGGTGGATGACCAGTACTATGAATATTTTAATGATGAGGGGGATTTGATCCGACCAGGATTCACTTTGAACGACACGCCCGTGGATTCGAATTTGGTGATGCCCGGTTTCATACCTCGCCCAACAGACCAACGCTTCAGCTTGAGCTTGGTATTTCAAGATGAAATGCCCCGCTGGCCGGAGTATAAAGTGCTCTTGAGTATTTTCTATGGAACAGCCCTTCCATTCGGTCCGCCAACATTCGAACGTTTTCGAGACACCGAAAGAACATCGGCCTATCGAAGAGTGGACATCGGTTTCTCCAAAGACTTGGTTACTGAAAAAACCATTGAAAAAGGCCGTTTAAAGTGGATGAAAGAAGGAACATTCTCCATTGAAGTATTTAATCTCCTCGGAATCAACAACACCATTTCTCATACGTGGATTGAAGATGTGAATGGAAGACAGTATTCCATCCCCAATTTCTTAACGGGTCGTCGCCTCAACGCCAAACTCTCTTTCCGCTTCTAAAATGGTCATGAAATGGATCAAAAAGCGCTTCGGACTAGTTTTAGTGCTGTGTTGTATCCTCATTTTTCAAATCTTCAAAGCCTTCCCTGATTTTGGAGAATCTTTCTATCGAAGGGGAATCTACAGAGCAGTTCGGCATTTTTGGACGCTTTTGGATCAAATTTCTCCTGTGGGCGCTGACATCCTTTTTCTTTTATTTTTCGGGGTGATGTTCTTTTTTCCCATCCGCAGAGTGGGCTTCTTTCATCACGGGAAAAGACCTTTTGCCCTCATCAGACTCGGAACCATCATTGCCTTTTTCTACCTTATTTGGGGCTTCAATTATGCTTGTCCGAGTTTCTTCGAACACCTAAAAATCGAGGTGGGAGAACATCCTCTTGAGATCAATGCTCAAAATTATCTCGAAACGTGTGATGAACTTCACAAAAGCATTCAACCCGAAACGCATTATTCCACTCAAGACCTGTCGCAGGAGGAAATCGATCACTTGGCTGCAATCCTCATTGCAACCCTCAATGAATATCATTTTTTTCATCATGGTCGAGCAAGGGTGCGTCAATTGAGTAAAAACGGACTCATGCGAAGATTGGGAATTGCTGGAATCTACATGCCTTTTTCTGGAGCAGGAAACATTGATCGTAGCTACACTCGTCATCAAAAACTATTCACCTGCGCGCATGAACTTGCACACGCCTATGGAATCACTGACGAAGGTGAAGCCAACCTCCTCGCCTACCTTGCACTGATGAATTCCCCCTTGGAAGAACACCGTTTCTCTGCCGCCTTCACCCACCTGAGGTACCTTCTTTACACAGGCGATCTCAGCGAAGAAAAGCTTCCAACATGGGCCAAAAATGAATTGGAACTCTTGAGGACAAATGCAGCGAAGTATCCGCCATTTTTCCAGGAACTTAGTGAGGGAATGAACCATCTTTACCTCAAAGCCAACGGTTTGGAAGAGGGGGTCTCCTCTTACCTCAGCTTTCCCCAAAAGTTGGCGTATATTGAACAGCATTTGGCGTCGGAGAAATCCCACGTCAAGAATAGCGAAGATTGAATTCCTCCAAAGGGAATCAGTTTCCTATATTTGACCTAATCTCATGAAAACGAA
This sequence comes from uncultured Comamonadaceae bacterium, assembly GCA_964649515.1. Taxonomy (GTDB): domain Bacteria; phylum Bacteroidota; class Bacteroidia; order Flavobacteriales_D; family Sanyastnellaceae; genus CALKGK01. The sequence goes on from CAZYPV010000001.1 coordinate 82,002, forward strand.
ACTTACACTTCTGAGCATTCTAGCAATGATCCCCGCTTTAATGCACGCGCAATCTTATTTCCTGAATGGAGATGCGACTTTTTTAGGCGATGATTGTTACCGACTAACCGATGCTTTTAACGATGAAAATGGAACGGTTTGGTATGCGGATCAAATAGACCTTTCCGAAGCCTTCGAGTTTCAATTTTTAATGAATTTCGGGAACATTGATGCCAATGGTGCTGATGGGATCGTATTTGTGCTTCAAACACAAGGTACAGATGCTTTGGGCGATACCGGAGGAGGTCTAGGCTTCGAGGGGTTCGATCAAAGTTTTGGAATTGAATTTGACACTTGGAGCAATGGAGACAACGGAGACCCTATTTTTGATCATATCGGCATGGTGTCCGACGGTGTAGTAAACCACAACGCGCCTCAAGCCATCGCTGGTCCGGTGCAAGCGAGCAACGGAAGCGTGAATATCGAAGATGGGCAAGACCATGTGGTTACGGTTCGTTGGGATCCCGTGTCGCTTACGGTGGCTGTCGACTTTGATTGTGTTCCTCGCTTGACCGGTGGAGTTGATTTGGTCAATGAAATTTTTAATGGTGAAGAACTGGTTTATTTCGGGTTCACTGCCTCTACAGGGGGAGCTGTGAACGTGCAAACGGTTTGCCTCCAAGAGAATATCCTAGCATCCGATCCCAATTCATTCATTTGTCCGGGCATGGAGGTCGAACTTACCGCCGCAGGAAATGCCAATGGCTCGTTCTCGTGGACACCAAGCGATTTTCTTTCCGACCCGAACAGTGCAACCACCATTGCTAATCCACCAGTGACGACCACTTACACCGCTACTTATGAGGATTTGTGTGGCGACATCATTAATTCTGAGTTTACCGTGGTGGTTGAACCCCTCGATCTCGCACCTTCGGCCTCGGGTATCATCAATTGCGCCAATCCAACCGTGGATTTGAACTACAATAGTGGATTTGACAATCTCGATATCTTTTGGACGACGCCAGGTGGAGTGGCTTTGAACCTTGACGGAATTACTGTTTCCAATGCTGGGTGGTATCAAATCAACGGCGCCTTTGAAGACTTTTGTACTGCTGAAGATTCCATTCTGGTGGAAGCCAACTTTGAGGTCTATGACTTGGCTTTGAGTAGCGATGGAAACATCGATTGTTTGCAAAACAGCGTCAACATTGTTGCAACAGTCAACCCAGCGGCGAATCTTATTTGGGAGAGCGATGAAATTTTCATTGAAGCCCCGGATGGGAACAGCATCGAAGCCATCGAAGCTGGAGTTTTCACGGCCACTTCGGTGCATCCCATCAGCGAATGTGAAAGCGACGAAAGCATTGAAGTGCTTAACTTGATCGATTATCCCTCAGTGGAAGCCGGGGCAGATGACAGCCTAAGTTGTCGATTCCCTACACTTGAAGTTGAAGGAGCGAGTATTTTTCCCGAAGATGCTCAATTCTCTTGGTCTTCTAATATTGATGCAAGTATTGCCAATGCCAATAGCCTCTCACCTACTTTGAGTGCGGCTGGGGTCTATTACTTGAGTGCCACAAATCCATTGAACAATTGCACAAGCATTGATTCAATGACCGTTTTTGTGGATGAAACCTTGGCCTTTGATGTTGATTTGATTCGTTTCCCAAACATCATCACCCCAAACCAAGATGGCGATAATGAGGAATTCCGACCTTATCTTCTGAACGACACTGAATTCAACTTGTTTGCCCTGATGAGCGATGTGGAATTGTTGATTTTTAATCGTTGGGGACAATTGATTGAAGAGATCAACCAACCCCTTCCTTGGAATGGAAAAACCGCCGGAGATGAACTCGCCGAAGGGGTTTACTATTACACCTATAAATTCAACATCGATTGCAATGGCTCGAGTCCGTTCGACGTCAATGGCACCATTCAAATACTTCGATAATGATTAAGAAAGCGGCACTCTACATTTCGATTGTGGGCATCCTCATTCTAGGAGGTGTTTTCATTTATGGTTCGAGCCAAGGAGCCTTGAAATCAGAAATGGAACTGGAGATTGACGCTGAACAACAAGAGGTGTGGTCTTATTTCCAAAACCCTGGGAATTTTAAGAAATGGATGGACGGTTTTGAAAAAATTGAAATGCTTGAAGGGATTCCTGGAACGGTGGGAAGTACCTATGCTTTGCATTTTAACAATGATGGAACGGAGCACGTTCTTTATCAAGAGCTGACTTCCATGGATCCTCCAAATGGTTTATCTTTCAAACTTACCAACGATTTGTTTGAAGCCGAATTGGATATTCAACTCGAGGAAATGGCTGGTAAAACCAAGATGTCAGTTAGCATGTTGAGCGAAGGGAGCAATGCCTTTTACAATGCGGCCATGCATCTTGCTAAAGACGATATTGACTTGAACCAGCGCAAAAATTATGAGGCTTTCAAAAACCTTCTCGAGAACAAATAAGCTTCTTTTTCTTTTCGCATTGATGTTACTTCTCATTGGCTGCAAAAAAGAGGATGCAGTAGAAGATTCATCCGCACATGAGGGCGCCTTCAGTCCTGTGCCTTTGCTCCCAGAGGTCCCTTTTGATTATGAATCCATCGAACTTCCGGCGCATTTTGATACCAACGCGCTGAGTTTATATGAGTCCTTTGCCAATCCTGTTGATATCAGCAATGAAGGAGCTGCGTTGGGAAGGGTTTTGTTTTATGACAACAAATTGAGCGCAAATGACCTTGTGAACTGTGCTTCGTGTCACCAACAAGAACACGCTTTTTCCGATCCTCGAATAAGAAGCATTGGTTTCGAAGGTGAATTGAGTCATCGTCATTCTCAAACGCTGGTGAACCTCAGGTGGTCGAGAAACCTGTTTTGGGATCATCGGGTGAGCGGACTCGAAAATCAAGTGTTGCTTCCCATTCAGGATGATCTTGAAATGGGCATGAGCTTGGATGATTTGGTAGAGAAACTTCAATCAACAAGCTACTATCCAGAACTCTTCACTTCGGCGTATGGAGACCCGAATATCAGCGCAGAGCGGATCTCCAATGCCTTGGCTCAATTCATCACCTCCATTTATTCCTACCGAAGCAAATATGATGAGGCTTACTACAACGATTTTGCTTCCTTCACTCCAGAAGAATTGGCGGGCAAAGATCTGTTCTTTAATGGAATCACCCGCTGCAACCAATGTCATTCCACTGCCCTATTCTTCGATCCCCAAGCTCGAAACACGGGCATGGATTACAGCGAAGATTTGGGCTTGTATGAAGTAACTGGGAATGAAAGCGACAAGGGAAAATTCAAAACCACCACGCTGAGAAACATTGAACTCACTGCACCTTACATGCACGATGGTCGGTTTGCCACCCTCACCGAAGCCATTCAACACTACAATCAAGGAATGTTACCCGACCCCAACCTCGACGATCGACTATCCGTTGGATCCGAACCTGGGGGCACTCCCATTGAGATGAATTTAAGTGATGAAGATGTAGAGAACATGATTCATTTTCTCAAAACCCTCACCGACGAAGCTCTGGTGAATGATCCTATGTATTCCAATCCCTTTTTGCGCTAATGGCAGGAACGCCGTTCATCTTTCATTAGCAAAAGTAAAAAGCCTGTGCAGCCCTTAATGCTCCTATCTTCTTTCGGATGTCTTTTTGATGATGATCACCAGCAACTGCAACAATGATTTGTTTGAAATCAATGTGGTCTGGACCTTTCAAAACCTTCCCATAAATATTGATGCCCTGTTTTTTTGGAGTTTCAGTGACCCAATCAAAATCAATTTCTCGTTCAATGAAAATTTGGGCAATGGCTTTTCCTTTTGATCCCGCTCCCCAAAGCACGGTTGTTCTTCCCGGATCGTGATCTTCCTTCAAGAAAAAATCGGTCTTCAGATCTATGAAACGGTGATCGGTATAATTGGGATCGTTCCGAGAAGCTCTTGA
>CAZYPV010000001.1:86048-102893 GCA_964649515.1 uncultured Comamonadaceae bacterium
GGACCCTCTTCCTTAAAATAATGAACCCCACATACGGCCAAATTTCCTTGTCCTTTATTCAACAAGGCCTTGCTCATCTTGGTCAGTTTGGCTTTGTGCATGAGATCATCGGCATCCATTCGAGTAATCAAAGATCCCTTGCTCTTCTCATAAGCCAAGCGCAATGCGTGGATGAGTCCTTTGTTGGGATTTCTGAAACAGCGGATGCGATCGTCTTGCTGAGACCACTTCTCCAAAACACCAAAACCATCATCGGTACTTTGGTCATCGACCGCCAAAAGTTCCCAACCGCCGTAGCTTTGATCGACAATGCTTTGCAAGCAATCGTTCAAAAAAGGCTCCGCATTGAAGACGGGCATAACGATGGAAATGAGGGGCTCTTTCATGAAATCATTTCAATAAAATCTTGTTCGGAGATGATCGGAATGTTGAGTTCTTCCGCCTTTTTCAACTTGGACGGACCCATTTTATCTCCTGCTAAAACGAAATCGGTGTTTTTAGAAATGCTTCCTACATTCTTCCCGCCATTTTGCTCAATCAGGGCTTTGATTTCATTTCGGCTATAAACGCTAAACACTCCCGAGACCACAAAGCGCTTTCCTTCAAGTTGATCGGATTGTGGTAAGTCCGATTCTGCAAGCTCAAATTGGAGTCCGCTTGCCTTCAAATCTTCAAGCATTCGTTGGTGCTCTGGATCCTTGAAGTAATCACGAAGCGAGTGTGCGATCCGTTCACCAATTTCATCTACACTTATCAATTCCTCTTCGCTGGCTTCTCGCAATGCGTCCATGCTTTTGAAGTGCTTGGCTAACTTTTTCGCTACCGTTTCCCCCACGTATCGAATCCCCAAGGCAAAGAGCACTCGTTCGAAGGCTTGGTTTTTCGAAGCTGCGATGCCACTCAAGAGGTTTTGAACTGATTTTTCAGCCATTCGCTCAAGGGCAATGACGTCATCGTATTTCAAATGATATAGATCTGCACAGGATTCGATCAAACCCGCTTTCCAAAGCTGCTCTACCGTTTCACCCCCCAAACCATCGATGTTCATTGCTTTTCTTGAAATGAAATGTTCGATTCTCCCGGTGATTTGTGGCGGACAATGATTTTCGTTCGGACAATAATGCTGTGCCTCACCTTCTCTTCGAATCAGAGCAGTCTGACATTCCGGACACGCTGTGATGTACTGATGGGGAACGCTGTTTCCTGGGCGAAGTGCAAGGTTCACTCCCAGTACTTTCGGTATGATCTCCCCTCCTTTTTCAACGAATACCGTATCGCCAATGCGGATATCCAGTTTTTCGATTTGGTCAGCATTGTGCAAGCTCGCCCTTTTTACCACCGTTCCTGCTAGATGCACGGGTTGCAAATGAGCAACAGGAGTAATTGCTCCCGTTCGACCAACCTGATAACTGATGTCTTCCAAAAGTGTAGCAACTTGGGCGGCCTTGAACTTGTACGCAATGGCCCAACGGGGCGACTTGGCAGTCATTCCCAAAGCGTCTTGCAATTCGAAAGTGTTGACCTTGATCACGATCCCATCAATCTCGAAAGGAAGTTCTTTTCGCGCTTCATCCCAATAAAGAATAAAGTCCATGATTTCTTGAACATTCTTCGCTTTTGCAACATAGCGTTTCTCCACTTTTGGAACTTTGAAACCCCATTCTTGAGCGGCTTGTAATGCTTCGAAATGACTCGAAAAAAGGTTCTCTTTTGTGTGAATACTATAAAGGAAACAATCCAAACCTCGTGAAGCAACCACGCGAGAATCTTGATTTTTGAGCGTTCCTGAAGCCGTATTTCTTGGATTAGCATACAATTCGAGTCCTTCGAGTTGTCGCAATTCGTTCAAGGCATTGAACTCAGCCAAGGGGAAAAAGATCTCGCCTCGAATTTCAAAACGCTCAGGAACCACATTCGCATCCAGCACCAATGGAACAGTGCTGATGGTGCGCACGTTTTTGGTCACATCTTCTCCGGTTTGACCATCTCCCCGAGTTACAGCCCTCACTAAAGCGCCATTTTCATAAATCATGCTGATGGCCACCCCATCGTATTTCAACTCCAAAACGTATTCGAGATCCTCTTCGCTTGATTTTCTCAAACGGTCTTCCCAATCTTGAATCTCCTCCAATGAATAGGTATTGCTCAGCGAGAGCATGGGATGCTCGTGCTTCACCTTTTCAAATTTATCACTCAAAGCACCTCCTACTCGTTGTGTGGGGCTATTGTCGTTTCTGTATTGAGGGAATTGATCTTCGAGGTCTTGAAGTTCTCGAAGCAAGGTGTCGAACGCTTCATCACTCACCAAAGACTCATTCAAAAGGTAGTAGTGTCTGTTGTATTTGTGGAGGCGTTGAGATAGTTCGTGGATGCGCTTTTGTGCTTCCTCAGTATTCATTTTTAACATCTTTATTGAAGGCGCTCCGTGCCAATTTGAGCAGTCGGATTCTGGCCTTCAAGATATAAAGGTCTGAGCTATAATCGCGCCTCAAATCGGCATTATCACCCAAAATATGACGATATCCATATCCTCCACCTACGGAAATCCAATAGGTCAGATGAAAATATCCGGTAAATGAAGCTTCTACCGGATTGAGTCGGTAATCGGCATATACTTCTACATCGTTGGTCTTGAGGTCGGTATAACTCACCTCTGCATTTCCCGCACCCAAATGAAAGGTGGTACTGAGCTCAAGTTTTCGGGTAAATAGCAGCACCCTCTCGTAGTACATGGTGATGTAAGAAAAGGAATAGGTGACGTCGGTGTGCGGTGAGATGATGTCTTCAAACTGATCTACAACAATATCCGAACTCAAGCCATAGAGTCCAATTCCAAAGCGATGCACTCGTCGGTACTCCAAGCCCAACTTGGCTCCACCAATTCGCACTCCTTGGTTCTGTGCACTCGATAATCGTCCGTCAAATTGTAGATCTGCTCTCCACTTTTTAAAGGGTTTTCGTAGATTTTGATAACCTTGAATGGTCCACACACGATCGGTGTACTGTGCCGATAGCTCAGTATTTCCCGCTAAAATCAACAGGCATAATCCGATGATAATTCTCCATTTCAAGCAGACAAAAATAAATCAATTCCGATTACGAGCGCTGACCATTCGATCTTTGCCCTGCAAATCTTTGTGAATTTCTATTTCGCTGAGTCCGATCGCAAGAAACGTGCCTTTCACATCCTCTGCAAAGTCTTCATGGATTTCTACACAAAGCGCACCGCCTTTTTTGAGCGATGAAATGGCAATTCGAGCAATGGCTTCGTAAAAGATTAGGGCTTGATCATCGGGTACAAAGAGGGCCATTTCAGGTTCTTGAAGGACAACGTGGTCAGACATGGAGGCCTTTTCTTTTTCGGGAATGTACGGCGGGTTGGATACGATTCCGTCGTACTTGTCTTTCAATGCAAAAGTGGGTGAAAGTAAATCTCCCTGAAAGCATTCCAGTGTCAATCCCAGATCTTTTTTGTTTTTCTCCGCGATGTTGAGTGCTTCTTTGGACAAGTCCATTGCCGAAACTTCCATGCCCGGGTTTCTCTTGGCGAGGGCTAAGGCGATGCAAGCACTTCCGGTGGCGAGGTCGATTACTTTTGCATTTGAAGGGACCATTTTTTCAAAAAGAACAAGCAATTCTTCGGTTTCCGGGCGAGGTATCAAAACCCCGGGGGCAACGTGAAGTTCCAGATCGAGAAAATGTGCCTTTCCGGTGATGTATTGCAAGGCCTCTCCTGCATCTAGTCGGTTGAGCTGATGTTTGAATTGGATGAGCTGCGGTTCAGTGAGCCGTGTTTGTTCCATTCTCAGTTTGAAAATGGGTGCAGACAAAAGTGATTCCAATAAGAGATCGGTCATTTGCTGCGCACTGCGCTCTTGATGCTTCCCCCCTAGAGCTTTTCTTGCCCAGGCTCGCACATCTTCAAAGGCATTGCTGGGTGGCCAATCGTGAATCTCAAACAGGGGCATTGGTGAGCAGACCTTTGAGCATGTATTCAGCGGAGGCCGGATTGGTTGCCAGGGGCACATTGTGCACGTCGCAAATTCTCATGAGCATGTTGATGTCCGGCTCATGAGGATGCTTATCCAAAGGATCTCGGAAAAAGAACACCATGTCCACTTCGCCCGTTGCACATTGTGAGGCTATTTGTGCATCTCCCCCAATGGGCCCCGATAGTAATCGTTCAACCAACAGACCTGCTCGTTCAACATGCGAGCCCGTCGTTCCTGTAGCGATCAAATGAATGTCTTTCTGCTTCAACACTTCTATGTGATTGGTGAGAAACTGGACCATTTCGGCTTTTTTCCCGTCGTGGGCAATGATTGCAATCTTCATTCAGCTAAATTACTTTTTCAAACCTTCACTCTTCTTGACTGATCAAAAAGGTGGTCATTATTTAATGAATACTTGATATCCGTAAGCTGCGAGTGGAATTTCACTTTTATTCACGTCGGTAATCACTTGTTGGTCGAAGATGCTGTTCATCTCGACGTTCAACGTGTCTTTAATGGTGACGAATGTTGGGATGCTGTCGAGATTAATGAGGGCCAAAACATGAGAATTGTTTTTCTTCCGTTGAAAAGCGACTACTCGCTCCGAGGTTTCTTCTATTGCCAAGACTTCAAAGTCACCGCCATGGTACCCGTTCCACAAAGCTTCTTCTTGTTGATTGAGCAGGTACAACTTTTGGTAAAAGTCTTGAAAGACGATGTCTCCCCAAGAAATGCTGTCTTTATCAAAAAAACGGAGTCGTTTTGGATTCCCCGCTTCTTGACCAGAATACACTAAAGGCATTCCGTTAATGGTAGCAGCGAGTGTAGCATAGGCCAAATGAGCGTCTCCATAGCGTTCAAAAACGGTTCCGTTCCAAGAGTTTTCATCGTGGTTGGTGATGAAATTCATACGGTAGTCGTTCTTTTGGAAGTTGGTGTCTTCTTTGGCCATGTAATCATATAGGTCTACAACTCCTTTTTCTTCCTTGGCCAAGCTATTCAAGATGTGCATCAATTCCCAACTGTAGGTCATGTCGAAGGCCTTCTCATGAAGCTCCGGATTTTCTGCTTCAGCCAGCATAAACACAGGCTTAACAGCATCGAGTTGCGGACGAAGTTCATTCCAAAAATCCACCGGCACCCAATCAGCAACATCACAACGGAAACCATCGATGTCCATTTCTTTCACCCAGAAGAGCATGTCTTCGGTCATTTCTTTACGCAAAGAGTCATTGTCATAATTCAAATCCGCCACATCCCACCAATCGGTTCCAATGGGAGGTTGAATGTTGCCCAAGGAATCGGGAGTATAAAAATCGGGGTTGGTTTTGGTCCATTCATGATCAAAAGCCGTATGATTAGCAACCCAATCGATAATGACCTTCATATCGTATGAATGGGCAGTTCTTACCAAGGACTCAAAATCACTCATGTTTCCAAACTCGGGATTCACTGCGGTGTAATCTTGAACGCTGTAATAGCTTCCCAATCCTCCTTTGCGGTTCTTTTTTCCGATAGGATGAATGGGCATCAACCAGAGGATTTTTGCACCCATTTTGTGCAATCTTGGGATGTCTTTTTCAAATGCAGCAAAGGTTCCCTCAGTGGTATGCTGGCGAATATTCACCTCATAAATGGTGGCGTTTTTTGACCATTCTGGGTGTTGAAGTACGTCCTCAATCTTCGTGTCGCCCAGCGTTTGTGCTTCTGAGGTGGCGGGGTGTTTTTCCGCGTTATTCGAATCACAGGCCATCAAAGCCATGGCCCCAAAAAGGGCAAGAAATACCTTTTTCATGTTGCAAATTTGATCAAAGATAGTGTGTATTTTACACTTTATCTAAAACAGGGTTGTTTGTCCATCTCCGTTTTGATTATTGGAGGGTTTGTCTTTCTTCTCTTGTTGAGGTTTTACCGTGGTGTCCAACTCAATGGTTTGCGATATCTCATCGGGTACGCCTTTGATTTCTTTTTGGTCTGCCACTTTCTTCGGTGTTTCTTTCGTTTCTGAATTTTCTGCTGAATCATCTTCCGAATTTTCTTCAGATGCAGCTTCAGAATTGACTTCCACCTTGGTCTCTTTTTCCTGCTTTCGAGCTTCTAGAATGGCTTCCAGTGCCGCTTTTTCCTTTTCTTCATCAGCAGGTTCGAGGAGCACTTCAGTAACAGGGAATGCTGATAATTTATTTCCAATGGCTTTCAATCCTTTTACCGCGATGAATTCACTCAAATCCACCAATTCATCCTCCATGTCTCTGGTTTTCTTGAATTTCTTGTTGAAACGCAAACGAGCTACAGGATGAAATTGCGAACTCACGAGGTGCAATTTGGTGTTTTCGTGTTCGCTGATGAAGGTTACGGGCTTGGAATTGGGTTCCACCATGAAGCGCTTCACATAATTTTCTTCCTTTTCCCCGTCGTAATAGACTGCGGCAAGAGGCTTCTCAGGAATCCATTTCTCCATGTGAATCATGTTTTCATCGAAATGGGTATTGAGGTCAAAACCAATGAGTTTGTACACACCGGTACTCAGCAATACAAGGATTTTATCTTCGGGTTGAAAATCACCCAAGAAGGTTCCACGCTCTTCAACATTCAAGCGCTGAACGGTTTCATCAAACCAAATTTTTCGAGCTCCCAAGGTAGAAACGCCCTTTTCTTTCAATTCCACCCGCTTCAGTGGATACTTTGAAACGAGGTTCCCTCCTGCTGCTCTTCCTTTGATGGCGAGCTCTGAAAAGTCGATATCAAATTTCAACTTTTTCACCCGCTGTAGCTGTCGGAGCAATACAGTAACCACCTCGGCTTCTCCGTTGGGATTGTGTGTAAAGTAGAAGACTTTCGATTTTGGGTTTCCTTTGGTGAGGTGATATTCTTTATCTCTGGTAATGGAGGTTACCGAGAAGCGCTTCATGTAGGAGGCCCCGGTTTTTCCATCTTGGTAGATCATGTTGTAAACGGTGCGCTTATCCCCTTTTTTCCAAACTCCAACATGGATGATGTTTTTCCCTACAAATGCTTTTTGGGAGATTTTGGTCACCAACATGATTCCATCCTCCCGGAAAACAATGATGTCGTCAATATCGCTGCAATCACACACAAATTCCGATTCGGATTTCTTCAGTCCGCTACCAATAAACCCTTCTTCATAATTAACGTACAATTTTGCGTTGGCCACGGCTACTTTGGCGCGGTCAATGGTGTCGAAAGTTTTGATTTCGGTTCTTCTTTCTTTTCCTTCACCGTACTTTTTCTTGAGGTTTTGGAAATAAGCTATGGCGAAATCGGTTAGATGTTCCAGGTTGTTTTTGACCTCGGCAATTTCTTCATCCAGACTCCGAATTTTTTCATCGGCTTTGAAGCTATCGAACTTGGAGATTCTTTTGATTCGAATTTCGGTCAAACGGGTAACATCTTCATCCGTCACCTCCCGAAGCAGGTGCTTGATGAAGGGCTTCAATCCGCTGTGAATGGCTTCCAAAATTTCTTCCCAGGTTTCACACTCTTCAATGTCGCGATAAATACGATTCTCGATAAAAATCTTCTCCAATGAACTGAAGTGCCATTGTTCTTCCAGTTCGGCTTTTTTAATTTCCAGCTCTTGCTTGAGGAGATCCTTGGTGCGTTCGGTTGAAATTTTCAACATTTCACTCACGCCAAGAAAATGGGGTCGGTCGTTTTCAATCACGCAAGCATTGGGCGAAATGGACACCTCACAGTCGGTAAAGGCGTAAAGTGCATCAATCGTTTTATCCGTAGAAACTCCAGATGGCAGATGGATCACAATTTCAACCTGATCAGCGGTATTGTCCTCAATTTTTTTGATCTTGATTTTTCCACGATCATTGGCCTTCAAGATGCTTTCGATCAATGAGCTTGTCGTCGTTCCGAAGGGCAATTCATGGATAACGAGTGTTTTGGTATCTTCTTTTCGAATTCTAGCACGCACCCTTACCTTTCCACCGCGGAGTCCATCATTGTAATTGCTAAAATCGGCCATTCCCGCAGAGAGAAAATCGGGATAGATCATGGCTTTTTGTCCTTTCAACACTTTAATCGAAGCATCAATCAGTTCCACGAAATTGTGGGGCAGCATTTTACAAGCCAATCCAACGGCAATTCCTTCTACTCCTTGTGCCAATAACAAAGGAAACTTTACGGGCAAGGTTTCTGGTTCCTTGTTTCTTCCGTCATAAGACTGCAGCCAGGTGGTGGTTTTCGGGTTGAAGACTACATCGTTAGCAAACTTACTGAGCTTTACTTCGATGTATCGAGGTGCTGCTGCACTGTCGCCCGTGAGCGTGTTTCCCCAGTTCCCCTGCATGTCAAGAAGCAACTCTTTTTGGCCAATCTGCACCAAAGCATCACCAATGGAGGCATCCCCATGAGGGTGGTACTTCATGGTGTTTCCGATGGCATTGGCCACTTTGTGAAATCGACCATCGTCCAACTCTCTCAAGGAGTGTAAAATCCTCCGCTGCACGGGCTTCAGTCCATCGTGCAAATGGGGCACTGCCCGCTCCAAAATTACATAAGAAGCGTAATCGAGAAAATACTCGTCAAACATGTCTTTGACGTGAATGACGTTCTCTAACTCATCGCCTTTCCCCCCGTCAAATTCATCGTCGCGTTCAATTTCTTCTGAATCGTCCATGTTGCTCATTGTCTTCTACCTTGTTTTATGGTCGACCTAGGCACTCAGCACCTCGTCAATTTTATCTTTTTCAACTTTCAAATTCTCAACAATGTACTGTTGTCTTGAAGGGGTATTTTTTCCCATATAGAACTCCATCAGCTCCTTCAAACTGCTGTCTTTTCCAATCAAAACGGGATCCAAGCGGATGTTTTCACCAATAAAATGCTTGAACTCATCTGGGGAAATTTCACCGAGTCCTTTGAATCGGGTTATTTCCGGATTTTTGCCCAATTTATTCATGGCATCCACTTTCTCTTGTTCGGAATAGCAGTAAATGGTTTCCTTTTTATTTCTCACCCTAAAAAGCGGCGTTTGGAGCACGTAGAGGTGTCCGGCCTTCACCAAATCTGGAAAGAATTGAAGGAAAAAGGTAATCAACAGCAATCGAATGTGCATTCCATCCACATCCGCATCGGTGGCGACCACAACATGTTTATACCGTAAATTTTCAATCCCATCTTCAATGTTCAATGCGGCTTGGAGCAGGTTGAACTCTTCGTTTTCATACACCACCTTTTTGGTGAGTCCGAAACTATTCAGCGGCTTTCCTTTCAATGAGAACACGGCTTGCGAGTTCACATTTCTGGCCTTGGTGATGGAACCGGAGGCAGAGTCTCCCTCCGTAATAAAGAGCGTACTTTTTTCAGCTTCATCCTTCTTGGAGTCGAAATGAATGCGACAGTCGCGCAGTTTTTTATTGTGAAGGTTGGCTTTCTTTGCGCGTTCCTTGGCAATCTTCTTTATTCCGGCAAGTTCTTTTCGTTCTTTTTCAGATTGTAGGATTTTCTTCTGAATGGCTTCTGCTGTCTCTGGATTTTTGTGCAAGAAATTGTCCAACACCCTTTTCAAAAAGTCCAAAGTAAAGGCGCGCATGGAGGTGCCGTTGGGTTCCATTTCCGTGCTCCCAAGCTTGGTTTTGGTTTGGGATTCAAATACGGGTTCGATTACTTTCACGGCAATTGCTGCAACTACTCCAGATCGAATATCGACGGCGTCGTAATCTTTCTGAAAAAACTCCCGAATGACTTTCACATAAGCTTCTCGAAATGCACCTTGGTGTGTTCCCCCTTGAGTGGTGTACTGCCCATTCACAAAAGAATAATACTCTTCTCCATAAGCATGGGTGTGGGTAATGGCTACTTCAATATCGTCCTCCATCAAATGAATGATGGGATACAAGGGCTCTTGGCTGAGGTAATTGCTCAAGAGGTCTTTTAATCCTTCCTCCGAGTGGTACTTCTCTCCATTGAAGTAGATGGTGAGTCCGGTATTCAAATAAGCATAATTCCACAACAGCCGTTCAACGTACTGCATTTTGAATTGGTAGCCTGCGAAAATGGACGGATCAGGCGTAAAGCTGAACCGGGTTCCTCTTCGTTTTGAACTTTCAACGATGGGCGCGTCTTCGGTAAGGTTTCCTTGTTGGAAGGTGGCCGACTTCATTTGTCCTTCTCTCACCGACTCCACAACGAAGTTGCTCGAAAGTGCGTTCACTGCTTTGGTACCTACACCGTTCAATCCCACCGATTTTTTAAACGCTCGGGAATCGTACTTTCCTCCCGTGTTGATTTTCGAAACGCAATCAATCACCTTACCCAGTGGAATTCCTCTTCCGTAATCCCTCACCTTCACTACTCCATCTCGAATACTTACCTCGATGGTTTTCCCGTAGCCCATCACGTATTCATCAATCGAGTTGTCAATGACTTCTTTCAACAGGACGTAAATACCATCGTCTGCCGTTGAGCCATCTCCCAACTTACCAATGTACATACCAGGACGCAAGCGAATGTGCTCTTTCCAATCCAGGGAGCGTATATTGTCTTCCGTGTAATTCACTTCATTTTCCATAAAAACCAGGGTCCTTTCTCGCTGTGAAACTGCCGATTCGTTCTTGAATTCAGCGACCTGCAAATTAGCAAATCCCCTGTAAACAAAGGAAGTTAGGACAATTCACTTATTAACATTCGCATGAAGTTTTCCATATCAAATCAAAAAGAAATGGATTGTGCAGGAAACATTTGAAAACAAAGAACCTCGATTAGCGGCTAAGATTCTTGTTATCCAACTATGCTTTAAACTAAAAAAGTCAAAATAAGAATCCAAGATTAAAACGCGGATCGCTCAAACAAAGAAACATTTTGTAAGATTAATCGTATCTTAACACAGCCAATAAACAAGGCACGCTTAACCAAAACCTCTATGAAACGTTTACTAAAATCCTGCATGGCGCTAGGACTTTTCTTGCTTTGCACCACCTCCATGAACGCTCAAATTAGTCAGGGAGGAACCCCGCTAACATGGGGCAATGACAAAATCAACTGGAACATTCCCAATTACGAATTGGAGCCCTTTGACGTTGAAGCTTTTCTTGCTGAAGACGAAATTGTCAATGAAACAAAAGCAGCCCCCTATCGATTCGGGAAAAACTTTGATGTGTCCTTAACATTTGACAATTCAGGTCGATGGAAAACCTTGCCCAACGGAGACCGGGTATGGCTCATGAGCATTGAATCTGCAGGTGCAAAAAGCATCAACCTTGCCTTTGATCAATTCTATCTTCAGCCTGGTTGTGAGCTTTTTATGTATTCGGAAGATCACCAGCATTTAATTGGAGCATTCACGCACAAGAACAATGCTGCAGACGGACTCTTTGCCACTTATCCATTGCCAGGAGAGAAAATCATTTTGGAATTTTACGAACCAGCAGAACAAGCTGGAAATTCAAGCATTGAGATCAAAACCATTACCCATGCGTATCGCGATTTGGATGTTATTGCTCGTGGCATTGGCGACTCTGGAGCATGCAATAACAATGTCATTTGTAGCGAAGGCGATCCGTGGAGGGATGAAATCAACGCCGTTGCCATGGTTGTTGTTGGATCCAATGGAATTTGCTCTGGAGCATTGATCAACAATACCGCCAACGACGGTCACCCCTACTTTCTCACGGCAGACCACTGCACCGGCGGTGGGGTGTCGAACTGGGTATTTCGATTCAACTGGCAAAGCACCACTTGCGTAGGTAACAATACCGATACTTTCCAAACCATCAACGGATCAACCATGTTGGCTCAAGGTGGTTCAGCAGATTATGCCCTTCTCGAAATCAACAATGGAAACCCCATTCCCGCTTCTGCCACTCCTTATTTTGCTGGATGGGATGCTACTGGGGTCAACCCAACGTCTCAAGTAGGTATTCACCATCCTGCTGGCGACTTCAAAAAGATTTCTTTTGACGATGATGCGGCAGGAACAGCCACCTATGGCGGAGCGACCTGCTGGAGAATTTTTGATTGGGAAGATGGAACCACGGAAGGGGGTTCTTCTGGCTCTCCCATTTTCGATCAAAACAAACGCATTGTTGGTCAGCTTTACGGCGGACAAGCATCTTGCTCTTTCAACGTGAACGATTATTATGGAAAGTTTGACGTCACTTACCCCAACGTTTGCCAATGGCTCGCCCCCGGATGCAACACCCTAGTTTTGGATGGATATGACCCTTATGCACCTTCCGCCAATTTGGACGCCCAAGCAGCGGGTGTGGTGGAGCCTTCAGGAACGTATTGTTCGAACACGGTAACTCCAGAAGTGAACATTCGAAACGCAGGAACCACCACTTTGACCTCTTTAACCATCACGTATAATGTGGACGGTGGAAGCAATCAAGTGTTCAATTGGACCGGTTCGCTAGCGAGTGCAACAACAACTTCGGTTACCCTGCCTGCCTTGACCCTCTCTGACGGTCCGCACACCTTCAACTACACCGTTTCTTCGCCCAACGGAGGAAGTGATGAGAATGCGGGAAACAATTCAGCAAGCGCAAGCTTTAGCACTACGTCCAATGGTGTTGACTTCAATTTTACCTTGCTTACTGACAATTATCCGGCAGAAACCACTTGGAACATTACTGACGACCAAGGAACCGTGTTATTTTCTGGCGGACCCTATGCACAAACGCAAACCACCTTCACGCTTGATGCCTGCTTACCTGCTGGTTGCTATGATCTGACCGTTTTTGATTCTTTTGGTGACGGATTGCAATACCAAGGAGTGGTAGGAAACTACACCTTGAGCGATGATCAAGGAAATGTGCTGGTGAGCATGGTTGCCGGTGGAAATTTTGGTGCATCTGCCACAGACCAGTTTTGTTTGACACCCTCCGGAACCCCAGGATGTACAGACAACACTGCCTGCAATTATGACGCAGCAGCAACAAATGATGATGGATCATGTGAATACACCTCTTGCGCTGGCTGTACCAATGCTAGTGCCTGCAATTACGATGCGGCAGCGACCATTGACGATGGCACTTGTCAGCTCCCCGATGGATGCACCGACGCTGGAGCCTGCAATTACGATCCAAGCGCTTTGTGTGATGACGGAACATGTGAATTTACCTCGTGTGCAGGGTGCACCAATCCAAGCGCTTGCAACTACAACGCCAGCGCTACCATTGATGATGGCTCATGTACACTTCCGAGCGTGACCTACTACCTCGACAATGATGGCGATGGGTTTGGTGATGCTGCCGTTAGTCAAACAGCATGCACCGCCCCCGCAGGATACGTGCTCGACAATACCGATTGTGACGATTCGAATTCGGACATGTATCCCAATGCACCTTCCACAGAGACCGGAATTGACAATGATTGTAATGGAACCGTTGACCCCGATGAGCTATCTCCTTGTATGGGAGATCTCAATGGAGACGGAAACCGCAACATCAGTGATATGCTCATGATGCTCGAATTTTTCGGTTGTTCTGGAAACTGCCAAGGCGATTTGAACCAAGATCAAACCGTGAATGGAAGTGACGTTTTGATGTTCTTGACTTTCTTTGGAACATCGTGTAACTAAAATTATTGACGAGAAGAGGTCTGCTCAGAACAGGCCTCTTCTCTTTTTCTTTTGAACGGACTTTAACCCAACTAATTTCTTATGAAGACATTCTATTTACTCTGCCTTTTTGCAATCGGAATGATTTCAATGAACGGCCAACAAATGTGGAATGATTGTGCTGAACCCACATTGGATTTGAACTACATCAAGCCACAAAAGGCGCGTTATTTGCTAGCCGACTTCAATCAAATCAAATCTCAATTGAGCGAAGTTCCACATGAAGACGAAGTACCTGTCGTTCAAAGTGATTTTGTTTTCATGCTCCCTCATCCCGATGGAACGTATCAAGCATTTAAGCTTGTTGAAGCTCCAATTATGGAAGATGGTCTGGCAGCGAAATACCCTGAATTGCGCTCTTTTTTAGGACAGGGAATTGACGACCCGAGTGCCCGACTCCGTTGCAACATCACTCACAAAGGATTTCATGCAATGGTCATGAGTAATGAGGGAACATGGTTCATCGATCCCTATTCCATGATCAACAGCGATTATTACCTCGCCTATACTCGATCTTCTTTTTACGCAACCAACACCAAGAGTTTTGTTGAAGGAGCAATTGAACCCTCAACAGAGTTCAACATCAATAAAGATCAGTTGGACCAACAATTGGAAATCAATCGCAAAGGAAAAAAGGGAAAGAAAGTCCTTAACATGGGCTTTAACATGGCAAAAACCCCTAGCGGTACTCAATTGAGAACCTATCGATTGGCACTCGCAGGAACCGGGGAGTATACCGCCTTTCACGGAGGAACAGTAGCTGATGGCTTAGCCGCGATGGCCACCTCCATGACCCGTGTTAATGGCGTTTATGAAAGTGAATTTGCCATCCGAATGATCATTGTAGCCAACAACGATCTTATCGTTTATACGAATGGTGCTACCGACCCTTATACCAATGGAAATGGAGCTACCATGTTGAACCAAAACCAAACGACTTGCGATAACATTATTGGTTCTGCGAATTATGATATTGGACACGTTTACTCCACTGGAGGAGGAGGAATTGCCCAGTTGAACTCTCCTTGTGGCTCTGGAAAAGCCAGAGGCGTTACGGGACAAGGAGCTCCTGTTGGCGACCCGTTCGACATCGACTATGTTTGTCATGAAATGGGCCACCAATTTGGTGGAAATCACACACAGAACAACTCGTGTAACCGTTCCAGTGGTGCCGCTTTTGAGCCGGGTTCTGCTTCAACCATCATGGGATATGCAGGAATTTGTCCGCCCAACCTCCAAACCAATAGCGACGACTATTTCCACAACCACAGTTACAACGAGATCATCAATTTCTCTCAAAATGGAAATGGAAACACCTGCGCAGTGCTCACTCCTACAGGAAATACACCCCCAACCGTAGAAGCGGGTCCGAGCGGATATGTCATCCCCATCTCAACCCCGTTTGAGCTCACTGCCGTTGGAAATGATCCCGATGGAGACATCCTCACTTACACATGGGAGCAGTATGACTTGGGTCCGGCAACCACCGACATCAACAACCCAACCGGCAATCAACCCATTTTCCGATCGTGGAAAGGCACCGTTGACCCCACCCGTGTGTTCCCTAGGATTACAGACCTCGTGAACAATACCACAGCCGTGGGCGAAGTGCTTCCAAATTATTCGAGAAACATGAACTTTCGATGCACCGTACGCGACAACCGTGCAGGTGGTGGAGGGGTTAATGACGACCAAATGAGCATGTCTGTTACCGACCAAGCAGGCCCATTCCTTGTTACCTTCCCGAACACGGGAGTTACCTTCCCGGGAAATGCCGTTCAAACCATCACTTGGGACGTTGCTGGAACCAATGCTGCACCTGTGAATTGTGCAAATGTTGATATCTACCTTTCAACAGACGGTGGTTTGACCTACCCCACCCTCCTACTCGCAGGCACTCCAAACGATGGATCGCAAGCGGTATTCATCCCAGCGGGAGAAACAAGTACTGCTCGAATCAAAGTAAAATCTTCGAATAACGTCTTTTTCGACATCAGCAATACCAACTTCACCATTGGTCCGGCAGTAGGTGCAAACGACAACGACGCGGCAGTATTGGGGATTGCTTCTCCCAGTGGAGATTATTGTGGAGATGATTTTGACCTCGTATTCACCATCGCCAACCAAGGAGCATTGAATCTAACAAGTTTGAATATTCAGTACATTTTAGATGGTGCTCCAGGAATAAGCATCCCGTGGAGTGGAAATTTAAATCCTGGCCAAACAGATGAAATTACAGTAGCCGGACTCAGTGCTCCAACAGGCGCTCACAGCTTAGAAATTGTACTTAGCCTTCCTAACGGAGTAAGTGATGACAACGCGACGAACAACACATCAAGCACCACCTTCACCACCATTTCCAACGCTTCTAACCTCACCTTCACATTCTTGACCGATTGTTGGGGAGAAGAAAGCAGTTGGATTTTAGCTGATGACCAAGGAACTACCATTCAGAGTGTTAGTAGCGGCACCTTAGCAGATCAAACAGTTTTTACTTATGATTTTTGTTTGGCTGATGGATGTTATGATGTGACCATCGGAGATACCTACGGTGATGGATTGAACGGAACCGCTTTCAATTGTTCCATTGACGGAAACTACTCTTTAGTGGATGATGAAGGAACGGTGCTCTTCCAAATGGGAGTTGCTGATTTTGGGAATCAAGTTATTGAGAGCTTTTGTGTGAGTTCTGCAGGACCAGGATGTACTGACCCAAGCGCTTGTAATTTTGACAACACCGCTACAACTGATGACGGTTCATGTGAATTTACCTCGTGCGCCGGATGTACTAACCCTGCCGCCTGCAACTTCGACGCCACCGCAACCATTGACGATGGTTCTTGTGATCTACCGGATGGTTGTACTGATGCAGGAGCTTGCAACTTTGATCCATCCGCAAGTTGTGATGATGGATCTTGTGAATTCATCTCGTGTGCAGGATGTACCAACGCCAGCGCGTGTAATTTCGATCCTTCGGCGACCATTGACGATGGTTCTTGTGATCTACCGGATGGTTGTACCGATTCAGGAGCTTGCAACTTTGATCCATCCGCAAGTTGTGATGATGGAAGCTGCGAATATACCTCGTGTGCAGGATGTACCAACGCCAGCGCGTGTAATTTCGATCCTTCGGCGACCATTGACGATGGTTCTTGTGATCTACCGGATGGTTGTACCGATTCAGGAGCGTGCAACTTTGATCCATTCGCAAGTTGTGATGATGGATCTTGTGAATTCATCTCGTGTGCAGGATGTACCAAT
>CAZYPV010000001.1:102993-106770 GCA_964649515.1 uncultured Comamonadaceae bacterium
CGCAAGTTGTGATGATGGATCTTGTGAATTCATCTCGTGTGCAGGATGTACCAATCCGGCAGCATGTAACTTTGATCCAACAGCTTCCGTAGATGATGGAACCTGTAACCTTCCCGATGGCTGTACCGATGACACAGCCTGCAACTACGACCCCAACGCGACTTGTGATGATGGATCTTGTGAATTCGATTCATGCAACACCTGTTTTGCCGACTTCAACAACGATAGCAACGTGAATGCCACGGATCTTTTGGTGATGATTGGTGAATATGGTTGCAGCAATGCTTGCACGACTGACCTCAATGAGGACGGATTTGTGAACGGAGCTGATTTGCTTTTACTCTTGGGTGTATTTGGCACTCAATGCAACTGATAAATGATGATTAAAAACAACTGGAGCTGGATGCTCTTTGTGCTCTGTGCACTCTTCTCAACAACAACGACAGGACAATCTGGTGAACACTGGAGCAGTTTAATGAACGATGAAGAAGTCAACTTCTACGATGCTCAATCTTCATTCGAGAATTATTGGGAATCACATGAAGTGGAAAAGGGCAAAGGCTTCAAACAGTTTAAACGATGGGAATGGTTCATGGAACCGAGGGTTTATCCTTCTGGTGATCGGATCAAAGCAGATGCAACTTGGGAAGCCATGGCGGATGAAAGAAGACTCCGCCAAAGCAATGCAGATCGGATGTCTGGAATTTGGTCTTACGACGGGAATATCGACGTTCCTTCCAATGGCGGTGGAGCGGGAAGGATCAACAATGTGCGCATCGACCCAAACGATCCCAACACCTTCTATGCGTGTGCGCCAGGTGGAGGTTTGTGGAAGACAACAAATCAAGGTGCCTCTTGGTCGCTTTTGAATACGGATGAACTCTCCAGCATTGGTGTGAGTGATGTGGCCATTGACCCAAACAATTCTCAGATTCTTTACATGGCAACTGGAGACGGAGATGCGGGCGATACGTATTCTTTGGGTGTGCTGAAGTCGGTAGACGGCGGATTAACTTGGAATCCAAGCGGTTTAAGCTGGGCGGTAAATCAAACCCGAAGAACCTCCCGAATCATCATCGACCCGAACAATTCCAATACACTCCTGGCTGCGACAAGCAATGGTGTTTATCGTACGACAGATGCGGGTGCCAACTGGTCGCAAATCATCTCAGGAAATTTCAAAGACATCATTTGGAAACCCGGAGACAGCCAAGTGGTTTACGCTGCGGGCAATAACTCCCAATTCCATAAATCAACAAACAATGGGGCCAGCTTTACTCAAATCACAAACGGATTGCCCAGCAGTGGTGTTAGCCGACTAGCTATAGCCGCAAGCATTGATGCTCCCAACACCGTTTATGTTGTAGCAGGAAATTCTGCTGATCAAGGCTTTTACGGCCTTTACCGATCTACAGACGAAGGTAATAGCTTCACGACACAAGCCACTTCTCCCAACTTACTGGGCTGGTCGATTGATGGTAATGATTCTGGCGGACAAGCGTGGTATGATCTTACCATTGCAGTTGATCCTAACGACGCTGATGTGGTTTATGTTGGCGGCGTGAACGTTTGGAAATCGACTGACGGAGGGAGCACTTGGAACCTCAATGCACACTGGTATGGTGGCGGAGGAGCACCTTATGTGCATGCCGATAATCACGGCTTTAATTTCATCGGCAACACCTCTACCCTGCTCATTGGAGGTGATGGTGGTGTATTTATTAGCAACGCCAATGGAAGCGATTATACCGACATCTCGTCCAACCTTGAAATAGCTCAAATTTACCGACTTGGGGTTTCTCAAACGAACACCAACAGAGTCATCAGCGGATGGCAAGACAACGGAACCAACCTCAAAAACGGACTCAATTGGTCTAGAGTTATTGGGGGCGATGGTTTTGAAAGCATTGTTGATCACAGCAACGCCAACATCATGTATGGAGCACTTTATTATGGAGCCATTTCAAAATCGACCAACGGCGGAGGAAGTTTTAGCACCATCGTTAATTCCAACGGCACTGGAGTGAATGAATCTGGGGCGTGGCTAACACCCTACATCATGGACCCCAACGATCCCAACGTTCTTTTTGTAGGGAAATCAACCGTTTACAAAAGTACCAATGGCGGCGGTTCGTGGACTGCAATGGGAAACATTCCTGGTGGAAACATCAATGGTTTGGCCGTTGCACCTTCCAACCAAGACATCCTCTATACGTCAAAAGGAGCCAATTTATACAAAACCACCGACGGAAATACCTTCACGGCTTTGAGCGGTTATCCCAACCAATACATTACCTATATCGCAGTGCATCCCACAGATCCCAATCGCGTGTGGATTACCTTGTCTGGATACACCAACAATCAAAAAATTTACACGAGTATCGACGGTGGAGCGACGTGGACCAACTATTCTGACGGATTGCCCAACATTCCAGCCAATTGCGTGGTTTACACCAATGGAAGTAATGATGCGCTTTACCTCGGAACGGATGCTGGCGTTTATTATCGAGATGCCACTTTTGCTGCATGGCAACCTTACAAAGATGGAATGCCGAACGTTGTTGTTACCGAACTCGAAATTCAATACGCATCGAACTCACTTGTAGCCGCAACCTACGGCAGAGGACAATGGAAAGCTCCACTGTTTTCTTTGCCAAGCGACGATGCTTCCATCGTGAGCATCAACTCCCCAGTGGGAACTATTTGTGAGACGAGCATTAGTCCGACCGTTACCTTGGGTAATTTTGGAGAGAACAATCTGACATCAGCCACCATCCAATACAACGTAACAGGAGGGGCAACAAATACCTATTCTTGGACTGGAAACCTAGCCACGGGAGAAACTGAAGAAATCTCACTGCCAAATTTTGACGAAGGCACAGGCAATTTCACTTTTGAAGCAGTTCTAACTGATGTAAACGGACTCGGTTTGGATGGCAATGCTCTAAATGATGCAGGATCTAGCGAGTATTTTGTCACTGGCGGAACCAACTTCCTCACTTTGAATTTAACCACGGATTGCTGGGCAAGCGAAACCTCTTATGATATTGTTAATGACAATGGCGAGGTAGTATTTTCGGGAGCCGGCTATGAAAATTATGTGAGCTATGCGATACCGGTTTGTTTGGCCGACGGATGCTATACATTGAACATCAACGATAGTTACGGTGATGGGATGTCGGGAAGCGGTTGTACCTCTGAAGGCAGCTATTCCCTTGTAGATGAGAATGGTATCGTCTTAGCAGAAATGCAGACATCTAGCTTTGGCAACCTTGAAAGCACTGCATTTTGTGTACCGTTTCAGGTTGTTGACGGATGTATGGACCCCTTTGCAGACAACTACGATCCTGCCGCTACGAATGACGACGGCTCCTGTACGTATAGTTGTGAACAAGTCAACTTCACCTTCGCCACCGATTGCTGGGGAGGGGAATCTTCGTGGGTTTTGAGGGATGATCAAGGCAATGTTTTGGCAGAAGTGGCCACCAATGACCTCAGTTCTCAAACCGTTTACAACGAAACCTTTTGCTTGGATCCTGGATGTTACACGATGACCATTGGCGATAGTTATGGTGATGGACTGAGTGGTATTGCTTCAGGATGTGCTATTGACGGCAATTATTCCATGACAGACAGCGAAGGAACGGTATTGTTCAATATGCAAACCGCTAACTTTGGGAATGAAGTGATCGAGAGTTTTTGCATCACTGAGGATGTTTCGGGTTGTACCGACGCGTCAGCTTGCAACTACGATGCTTCAGCCACCATTGACGACGG
>CAZYPV010000002.1:0-3378 GCA_964649515.1 uncultured Comamonadaceae bacterium
CCAGCATTTCTGCCCAAAACTGGCAAAATGCGTTGATGGAGCGGGAACAACTCTTTGATTACACCAATACCCAAAGCCTCAAAAACGACGTTTGGAACGACCTCATCGAGCAAAACATCCTCACTTCAGAGTATGAAGATTTGGGGATTGATGTGGTTACCCAGGAGGAGTTTGATGAAATTCGTTTTGGTGAGCACATTTCACCTTACGTTCAAAGTACCTTTTATGGTCAAAATGTTACGGAGGAAGCCAAGAGCAATTGGAGACAAAACTTCGCACAAATGGCTACTTCCGATCAGCGTGCGCAGCGTCAGAAGTACAATGGATATACCAATGTGATTGTTTCCAAGCGCAAGCGTGAAAAATACAATAACCTCGTTCAAAAAGGGTTGTATGCGAGCTCTTTGGACGCGAAGTACGATTATTTGGCCTCACAAGAAAAAGCCAACATCAAATATGTTGTAAAGCGTTATGATGACATCAACGATTCATTGGTGACAGTGAAAGACAGCCAGGTTCGCGCTTACTACCAGAAGCACAAAGAAGATAAAGAATACGAAGAAACGAGATCAAGAGACATGAAATATGTGCTCTTCCGCATTGAGTCTTCTGCCGACGATATCAGCGCAGTTGAGAATGAGTTGAAAGACTTGGCAACCTCATGGCCTCAAGCTGAATCGGATTCGGTATTTGTGATTCAAAATGCAGGTACTGGTCGTTACAATGAAGTAAGTTTCAAAGCAGCCGACACCACTGCGAATGAATTGGCACGTATGGCGTATGCCGCTAACATTGGTGACTTGGTTGGTCCGCGTCAAGACGGAGATACTTACCAATTGGGCCGTGTAGTTGCCAAAGGTGAGGTTGCAGATTCAACTGTATCTGTTCGTCACATTCTTCTGAAAGCGAATGATGTAAATGACGAAGCCGAAATGAGCGAATTGAACGCTCGTGCAGACAGCCTAAAGCGCGTGTATAAAAGAGGTGGCGATTGGGACGATTTGGTTCAACGCTTCTCTGATGATCCAGGATCAAAGAACAACGGTGGATTGTATGAGTATTTCCCAAGAAAACAAATGGTGAAGCCTTTCGAAGACTTCAGCTTTGATGGAAAAATTGGCGATATCGGCGCAGTTGAAACCAGTTATGGGGTTCACTTGATCGAAATTGTGGACCAGCGTTGGAAGGTGGACCAAGTAAGCTTGGCCTTGATTGAAAGAAGCATTGCTCCTTCAAGCACCACAAGAAAAGCGATTTTGAAAGAAGCTACCGACTTCTCTATTCTTTACAACAAAGAACAACTCTTCCTCGATGGTGCTGACACCTCCGGATACGCGGTAGTAAGTGCCAATAAAATCACCCAAAATGCCCAAAACATTCAGGGAATCCAGAATGCAGGGAAAGTGGTTTCTTGGTTGTACCGACCAGAAGTAGAAAAAGGAGAAGTATCTACACCGATTTCCGTTAAAGACGGATACGTTGTAGCCTTGGTAACTGCTGTTCGCGAAGGTGGAATTCCAAGCTTCGAGAACGTTGAAGAAGAAATGCGAGCTGAAGTTTTGAAAGAAGAAAAAGCGAAGTTGTTCATGGATAAAATGAAGAACGGATCTACTCTTGAAGAAGTAGCTACGCTTGCTGAAGCTACTGTAAAAACAGCGCGTAACATTTCTCTGAAAACAACCACCATCGCCGGTTCTAGCGTAACACAACAAGAACCGGAGGTAGTAGGTATTGCTTTAGGTATTCCAATGGGCAACATGTCACTTCCCATCAAAGGAGAAGGCGGAGTTTGGGTTGTTGCCAAATCAGAAGAAAAAACCAGTGCTGAAGACAAGGAAGATTACTTCGAAGATCAAGATCGTTTAACGACCCGAATCAAAGGAGCAGCTTCAACACGCTTGTTCAACGCTATGAAAGAAGACGCCAACGTTGTTGACAACCGCTTGAGCTTCTAAGAGAATATTTGACCAAAAAAAAGTCCTGCATCTGCAGGACTTTTTTTTGTGCCATACTTTTTTAAGTGTGCCCCTACTCCTCTTTTTTCCAAAGAAGAGAAGTATCTCCATAACTGAGGAAACGGTATTTTTCACTTACGGCATGTTCATATACCCGCTTCCAATCTTCACCAATCAAAGAAGCCACTAAAAGTAAAAGCGTACTTTTTGGCAAATGGAAATTGGTAGTAATTCCATCAATGCTCTTTACGCGATAGCTCGGAACGATCATCAAGGACGTAGCTGCGTTGAGCTCCTGTGCTTCTCCTGCTTGCGACAATAGATAGCGCAAGGCCTCTGAATAGCTTTGAAAAGGATCCTCCAACTCGTATGGGTCGAATTGCTCCACTTTATTGGCTAACCTTCCATGCACTTTAGCCACAGCCAGCCAATACAAACTTTCCAAGGTTCGGAGGGAGGTTGTTCCCACGGCAACACGCGGACCCTCATGTGCGGCGAGGGCTTCAATGGTGCTCCTTTTCACAGAAATGTGTTCGGCGTGCATATCATGATCGCGAAACTCTTCACTGCTTACTGGCTTAAACGTACCCGCTCCTACATGCAGTGTCAACTTCTCTATGGAGTGTCCGTTGGTACTTATCTCGCTTAAAATCTCGGGTGTATAGTGGAGTCCGGCCGTGGGTGCAGCAACAGAGCCGCGCACCTCGGCATAGGTTGTTTGGTAGCGCTCGGGGTCGGCTTCATCCACTTCCCGATTCATGTAAGGGGGAAGCGGAACTTTACCCAGTCTCTCCAAGAGTTCGCCAAAGTTACCATCCTTGGGATCCCAAATGAATTCCACCTCGGAGTGTTCTCCCATGTGCTGAAGCCGTTTGGCCTTCAACACCAAACCGTCGGCATCAAGAGAAATCACCTCTCCCTCTTTCCAGCGTTTTCCTCCCCCCACAAGACTGGTCCAAATGCAAGCTCCCTTGGAGATCATCGCTTCTTCCATGCTTTTCGGCATCTTGGGTGCCAGAAGAAACAGTTCTACTCTTGCACCTGTTTCTCGAAACAAGATGATTCGCGCATTGATTACCTGCGTATTATTGATGACCAATTGGGTGTTGTTTGGAAGGAGCTGAGGAAGTTCAGCGAACACACGATCTTGGATTGATCCCTCTTCAAAAACCAAAAGACGCGATGCTGTTCTTTCTCCCAGCGGTCGTTGAGCAATTAGACCATCAGGCAAGTGATAGTCGAAATCGGAAATTTTAGTGGACTTCATGGTGCAAAAGTAGGTTATGTTGGGGATTGGATGGGGGTAAAAATGCCGAGTTATTTTATTGTTGTTTCAACTGCAAATGAAGTTCTGACAAGGATGACATTCTGATGCTGTGAAGTCTGGGGTCCATTTAATACTGGTTTTGAAACATCATTTGCT
>CAZYPV010000002.1:3478-32576 GCA_964649515.1 uncultured Comamonadaceae bacterium
AGACCAAAGAACGCATCAAACTTCCTTTGAACGCACTGAAGTTGCTTGCAGAAGTGCTCAAAGCGATGAGCGAAGGAAATCCAATATCTATTGTCCCTGTTGCCGCCGAAATGACAACTCAAGCTGCTGCAGATATCATAGGTTGTTCTCGACCTCATCTGGTGAAACTACTTGAAGAAGGAATGATTCCATTCTCTAAAGTTGGAAGGCACCGAAGGGTAAGAATTGAGGATGTTGTTGCCTACAAGAAGCAAATGAAAGAGAAGCAGCGCCTAGCATTGATTGAAATGATGAGAACAGACGAAGATTACGGGCTATATGATTCATAGTGTTCGATTCACCGCAGTGCTAGACACCAATGTTTTGTTCCCTCTCTTTTGCAGGGATATCCTTTTGTGGTTTGCATACTATGACTTATACACTCCAAAATGGAGTGCCCATATTTTCGATGAGTGGCAAGATGTCATGAGACGCCACGACATGCCTGAAGAGAAAATCCAAAGGCAATTATTTGTGGTCAAAGATGCATTTCCAGATGCTTTGGTAACTAGTTACGAGCCAATCATCCCCTCCCTTGAAATGAAAGATGAAAAGGATAGGCACGTTCTTGCGGCTGCAATTAAGACGAATGCCAATGTCATTGTAACGAATAACCTTAAAGACTTCAACAATGATTACTTAGCCACATTCAATTTAACCGCAAAGAGTCCAGATGACTTCCTCACCGATACCATCGACTTGAACCAAAAGACAGCTATCGAGGCATTTAAAGCTATGGTTCTACAGAAAAAGAATCCGCCACTAACTGAACTCGAAGTATTAGAGGTTTTGAAGAAAAGTGGGGTAATCGAATCAGCAAATTATCTGCACTCTCTGATTTAGCTCACATATTGCTTCTAGTAGAAGGACCATTCCTTAATTAAGGCTAGAAACAAAAAAGAAGCTCCCGATCGTTATCGAGAGCTTCCAAACCTTAACTAAAACTAACTATACTATTTATCACACAGTCCAAGAAAGGACTGCTCCTTGTGGTAAACTATACTTCTTATACAGGTAAACGTACTTCTACCCTACCTTGTTGTACTCATTTCTTGAATATTTTTACAATTGAATCGTTCGTCAATTGATAATCATAACCATAAGGAAGGCAAATTGTTTTCAAGGCGGTTTCCAACTGGTCTGTTTCAAACTCTCCGGTGAAGGTTTCAGCACCTGTTCCTTCGAATTCGATGCGCACTTCATAACGGCGCTCAATGTCTTTCAATACTTTTTCCAGCGGGGCAGCATCGTACGAAAATGCCCAGCCATTCATCCACAGTGGAGTACTCCCGTCAAATGACCGAACGGCCGATAATCTTCCTTCGTTCAAGCTTGTTGACTCCTGAGGTAAAAGAAGTCGGCTTTCGCTTTCTTCGTTGGTCACTTCGACTTTCACTTTCCCGGTGTAGCAATGCACCTCAAAAAGATTTTCTTCACCAAAAACATTGAAGCTGGTTCCAAGAACGCTCACTACTCCTTCCTTGGTTATCACATCGAAGCGAGATCCCTCCTCCACTTCGAAAAAGGCTTCTCCATCCAAATTCAAACTGCGCTCGGTAAAATCCTCCGAATATGCGATGCTTGAATTCTTGTTCAAATGCACTTGTGAACCGTCAGGCAAAACATGCGTGATGGCACTTTGCCCTGAGGCTATCTTCACCTCATCATTCTGCAAGAAAAATAGGGCTGCAATGGCCAACATAGCGGCTCCTGACAATGCCCACCAAAGCGGACGTTTGCTCGAGTTGATCGAACGAACTTTCCCCTCTTCCAAACCAGCTATCTTCATCTGAAGTTCCTCCCAAGCAGCTGCCTTGCTTTGCTTGAAGGGTACAGACCATTGCTGGAGTATCTTTGAATATTTCTTCTCTTCTTTCACTTCGCGTTTTTGACTTATTCAGCATAAATACAAGCAGGACACTCACTCCCCTACCTGATTAAGGGCTTATTGTTAAAGGTATTTCAATTTTGGTTGCCCCGTAGATGAATCCCGATCCATTGTACACATTATCTGGAAAGGCATCGAGAGCTCCATCCAAGGGGTCTGGACGATAGAAAAACGCCGCTTCATAGTCTTCAGGCACAGCGTATATCACCAAATGGTGTTCCCCATAAAATTCGAAATCGGTATCAAAAAGCGTAGCCCCTTGTCCGGGTACAGGACCGTTAAAAGAGCTGGAGAACTGTCCTGAAGGCACCGTGAATGGAATTTCTACGCCATTCTCTTCTTCCAACACGAGCAATTGTGTTGTTCCAATGTTGTTCTGCCAAAGTACTGTGAAAATGGGCTGCCCAGTTGAGGCTTCATCAATCGGAATCACTTGAGCGGAGATCTGGTTGATCTCCAACTGTGGAGGAACTTGGATTTGTGCGCTGACATTTCGTTCTTGGGCGATGATTTCGAGAGTGTAGCGGGTGTTGGGTGAGATGAGATCGTTTTCGGCGCTTCGAAGCTGAGCATTGATCAATTCAAGTGGAATCAATACACCACTTTCCGATTCGAGGTAAGCCTCTTGGATTTGCGGAGCGTCTTCGCCACGGAGATTAGCGATGTCCAAAACCACAGGCTCGTTGGCAAGCAAAACACCATTGACGACGAGCCAAGCATCGCTGTCATCGTTCAAACTTTCTACACATGCTCCCAAAACAAAGAGCAAAAAAAGCAGATGGATCTTATGTTTGACGAAGCTTACCATTGCACTGAAATTTGAATGGAAGGGGTAAATCCAAGGTAAGCAAGTTGACTCAATTCAACACTCAATCCATCTTGCGTGAGTCCAGAAACATAAAACTGCTGATCTCTCACATTGAGTCGGTCATAAACATTGAAGCAAGAGAGTCCGGCAAAAACATTCGCTCCACCGATGGAGAATGCATAATCTAGGCTGAGGTCCAAACGGTGGTACGCTGGCAAACGATCTCCCAACAAGGCGCCAAATCCGGCCCAGTTGCTCGTTTGATTGGGGAGAAGATTCACATCGTAATTTCCGAGGTAGTTGGTTGTGGGAATGCCGCTTCCATAGACCCAAATTGCCGAAGCCTTCCACGGGCCTGAGCGAAACAAATAAACCGCCTTCAGCTCATGGGTTTCTAAAAAGCGGGCAGGGATCAAATCTTCGGCCGGCAATTGAAAATCGTTCTGATTATAACTTAAAGTATACCCCAACCATGCACTGTGTTTGCCCAGTTCTCTTTTCAATAGCAGCTCACCCCCGAGCACCATTCCATCACCAAAAAGATAGTCCTGATTACTCAATGGCGGGGTTAAACCGTTCAACAACTGCACATCTTCAACCACTCCTTCCTTCATCACCCAAAAACCATCCAAGGTTAATGTCCATGGTGATTTCATCCAAGAAACACCTCCGGTAATTTGGCGCGATCGAAGTGAAGGCACCCCTTCATCTCCTGAAGCCAATGTCCACAGATCGGCAGTATTAAGGAGTAAATTCTGTCTTTGGACCCTTCGAATGAACTGTTCATTCACCCCTATACCCACTCTCCATTGCCAAGTTTTCTTCGGCATCCACTTTACGAGAAGTCGGGGGTTAATACTCATTCCATCGCGCCTTGAATATGCATTGAGTCTCCATCCTCCCAAAACCTCGAAGCGCTCATTTTTCTTCCAAGTATCCTGAACATACAAAGAGAACAGCTGTGCACTGCCCTCCTGGCCAGCAGCACTTCTTCCCTCATTCAAGCTTTGATTATCGATGGAATAGTTGGTGAAGTGACCCCCCGCTTTGACCTCATGATGTTCTTGGTTCCAGGTGTGATCAAGGCGGAAAGTAGCATCGTCGAGGCGGGTATTTCGATCGAAGAAAACGGTATCCACAAAGCCAATGAATCGATTGTCTTGCACGTCAAATCCAAAAAGGGAGCTTTGGTAGGAAGAATAGCCCAAGGTAGCATTCGTGAAATGATCTGGTCTCCATTGTCTGCTCCATTTCCCGCTCACTCCAAGGTTTCCCCATTCACTCAGATCATTGTATTGCACCCTTAACCTTAAGTCAGAACTGAGGTCTTCATAGCTCAAATCCAGTTGATCTTGTCCGGAAAAAAAGCTCAAAGCAAAACGGTCTTTTTGGCTTGTTTCAAACCCCACTTTAAAATGCAGGTCGTAAAAATAAAAACGGGGAGGTGTTTCGCTAAAGGGATCGACGGAAGCTTGGTTATTGCTTTGAATGCTCCGTTCATATACATTGTTAAACAAGGACTGGTACAATGGGGAAAAAACCACATCGGAAAAGGACCGACGAAAAGAGAGCATCATGGAGGCTTGTTTGGCGAGAATAGGACTCTCAATCAGTGCCGAAAAACTCATCAAACTCAGGTCAACCCGCGTATTCGGTCGGAGCAAATTCCCATTTTTTGCCGTCAGTTCCAGCACAGCGCTTCCTCGCCCTCCGTATTCAGAGCTGAGTACTCCTTTGTGAATTCGTGCGTTCTTGATGCTGTTGGAATTGAAACCGCTAAAGAGTCCGTAGAAGTGATCCACATGGTACAGAGTGAAACCGTCCAACATGATGAGATTCTCATCGGAAGCTCCACCCCGGACATGAAACTCTGCGCTACTTTCCGTGGTGGCCGAAATGCCCGGTAAAAGCTGAAACGACCGCACCACATCCTGTTCTCCAATGTTGGGCAGCATTTCCATCACACTCATGTTGAGGCTATAAATACCCGGTAACTCTCCAGTACTCATCACCTCTCCCAGCTTAGAAAGAACAGTAACCTCAGGAAGTAGCCCTTCATCTTTATTCAATAAAACTTGAATGGGCTTCTTTTCATCGGAAGGTTGAAAGCGATAAATCTGGGTTTGATATCCAATGTAGCTGATCACCATCTCTGCCGTATCGCTGCTCACATTGAACAATTGGAAATAGCCTTCCAAATTGCTCGAAGCTCCCATTTGTTCCCCTTTTTCTCGCACGTTAGCAAAAGGGAGCGGTTCTAAGCTGCTAGCGTCGAGAATTCTGCCCTCAACGGTGAAATTGGTTCTTGTAGGACTCACTTTTGTATGAGCCGTCACCCTCTCTTGTTTAAAAATCACGAAGGTACCGTCCACGTTTTCATAGTTCAAGCCCCTCGAATAGCAAAGCTCGTCCAACACCTCGTTGATGGAAGCCTTGGTAAAACGGGCAGTGACGATAAATTGTTTGAGCGCTTTACCGTCGTAAGCGAAGGAATAATTGAAGTCCTTTTGGATGGTCTTGAGCACACGATGCAAGGGCACTTCATCAAAAGAAGCGCTGATCCTTGTGGAATCCTCTTGGAGCATCTTCTCTAGAAAAAATGGGGCATTGGGCAAAGCGAAAAGCAAGCTTGAAGAGAGCAAAAGCAGAAAGACGAGCCCTATTTTTCTCATGGTTTAAATGTCCACGCCCAAAGCATCGCGGATAATTTTAATGGCCTTGCTCATGCGTTTTTCTACCGCTTTCACACTAATTCCCAGGCGTTCTGCAATGTCTTTGTACTTGATATCTTCTAATCGATTCATCAAAAACACCTCCCTGCTTCCATCCGGCATATCAGCGATTACCCGCTCGAGTTTGGCCTCGTATTCCTTCATCTCCAAAATGAACTCCGGATTGGATTTTTCCCTTCCTTGTTCTGCTTGATTGATGAACTTATATTTGAGTTGTTGCCGCTTAAGGTAATTGATTGTAAGATTTCCTGCAATCGTATAGAGGTAGGATTTCACCGTTGAGCGGTCTATCTTGGCTCGGTTTTCCCACAATTTGATAAAGGTATCCTGGGCCAAGTCCTCCGCCAAATCTTGATCAGAACACTTAAAATAAATGTAAGCTCGGATATTATCATAGAATTGTTCGAACACCTCTTGGTACTCTTTGGCCGACAATTCAGCATAATTCCCCCCAGATTTTAATAAACTCAGGATCACATTTGCAGGTTTGTCGCAATTTTTGAAATTTCCGCATAGAAAACACCAATTAGGACAAAGACTTTTGCACATTGCTGGGATTCCTTCCATTTATCCGCTTTCTTTTCCATTCGTCCAAATTTTCATCAAAAGCGTCTTTCTGCGTTTATCTTAGCAAAAACTAAAGGCCATGAAGCGATTGCTCTATTTCTTTTTTTTCTTTTTCGGGTGGATGTCGATTCACGCTCAAAACCAAAACTTGCCCTCGGATATTTGCGGGAATTGGTATGGGGCTTTGGATCTTTCAGTAAGTACCCTCCGCTTAGAACTGAGGATTGAAGAAGATGGTCAGGCTTGGATGCGGAGCCCAGACCAGCACGATGGAGAAGACCCCTTCAACCACGTTGAATACGCTGGGGGCAAACTCACCTTGAAAATGACGGAAATTGATCTTGTGATGGAGTTTCCACAAACTGGGAAAGAGAGATTGATGGGAAGCCTTGTTCAATATGGCACGCGGTATGAACTTGAAATGGGCCGTGAAGCCATCGCTCCAATCAAAAAAACATTCCCCCAAACACCAACTGCACCTTTCACCTATTCTACTGAAGACCTTGATATCCAAAGCACTGCCACCGAGGTTTCCTTGAGCGGAACTTTGTGCCTTCCTGAAAACGAAGACAAAAAAGCTCCTTTGGTGATCATGATCAGTGGAAGTGGTCCGCAAAACAGAAATGAAGAAATTCTTGGACATGAACCGTTTTGGGTTTTGGCTGATCATCTTGCGAAAGAGAACATTGCATCTTTTCGTTATGACGATCGTGGTGTAGGGAAAAGCACGGGCGATTTTGCCGCAGCCACAAGTTTAGATTTTGCAGAAGACGTCAAAGCCATCATTGCTTTTTTCAAATCACAAAAAGAGCACACTGCTCGGAAAATTGGTCTTTTGGGACACAGCGAAGGAGGACTGGTTGCCGCCATGGTTGCTGCAGACAATCCAGATGTGGATTTTGTTATTTCTTTGGCCGGACCCGGAATTGACGGGAAGCGTATACTCGAGAAACAAAACAAAGCCATGATGATTGCCGAGGGCATGAGTGAAGAAAGTGCTCAGCAGCAAGCCGATTTTGTGATGGGCATGTGCGACATTGTGATGGCAGAACAAGACCCCGTTGCGTCGAGAAATGCGCTTCGTAATTATCTGCTGAATCAAGCTCCTGAAGGTGTGCTTGCAAACATGGGAGGGATTGATGCAGCACTGGAAACGTATGATCGATCTTTGAACACGGCTTGGATGCGCTTTTTTCTCTCGCACGATCCTTCAGAAGATTGGAAGCGAGTGCGTTGCCCTGTGCTTGCCTTGAACGGTACCGTAGATACTCAAGTTGAAGCCGCTTCGAACTTGAATGCCATTGAATTCGCATTGAGAAGAGCTCGTAACAGCCAATACAAAATCTTGGCCCTGAAACAACACAACCATCTATTTCAGCCATCGCTGAGCGGAGCATTGAGTGAGTACGGGAAAATTGAGATCAGCATTTCAGAACTTACCTTAGAAAGCATCACCCATTGGATCAAGGCCCTTTAAATATTCGTCCTGAAGAAGCCAGGGAAGAAGAAAACCGACGATTCTGGGTGGCCCAGCTCGTAGGTTGGCTGGGTTTCTTCGCGCTTGCTCTCGCCTTCAACCTGTTTAGGGGAGCGCCCATATTTATATCAGTGGCCAGTGCTGTTTTCGCGTTTTTAAGTGGCTTTGCCTTGAGTGCTGCTTACCGAAATTACATCAAACTGAAGCGCTGGATTGAGCGACCACCCTTTCAAATTTTGCTCCCCGCCACCTTGGGAAGCCTTTGTGTAAGCATCGTTTGGACCGCCTCCTTTTTGAGCTTTTACTATGCTGCATTGTACCTCTTAAGCACCGCCGAAAGCTTTACTTGGAGCAATGCATTGGCGCAATGGATCAACACCTTCGTTGTCATCTTTCTTTGGAACATCTTGTATTTCAGTTATCACTTCATTCAAATTGGACAAGCCTCTCGGGTTGAAAAATACAAGCTGGAAGCCGAGGCAAGAAGCGCACAACTGAATCTGCTCAAAGCACAAATCAATCCTCACTTCATGTTCAACGCGCTCAACAACATCCGAGCGCTTACCTTGGAAGATGTGCCTCGATCTCGCGAAATGATCACCCACCTTTCAGACATCTTGCGCTATTCCATGAACTACCTCAAAACCCAAGAAGTAGAACTGAAACAAGAGTTGGAAATCGTTGAGCAATTTTTGGAGCTGTGTGATATTCAGTTTGAAGACCGTTTGCGTTACCGAATAACAGCTAGCGAAGCCTCTTTGAACGCCATGGTTCCTCCCATGACACTTCAGATCTTGGCTGAAAACAGTGTAAAGCACGGCATTGCTCATTTGCCTGAAGGAGGAGATGTGATCATCAATGCCAGCATCAAAGATGAGGCATTGCACTTGGAAGTAAAGAATAGCGGACAACTTCGAAATCAGGAAAAAACGAAAGAAAACAACGGCATTGGCGTAGAAAATATTTATCGCAGACTGAAACTCATTCATGGAGATCGGGCCTCTTTCTCTCTTCGCCAAGAAGAACAGTGGGTGATCGCCTCCATCATCATTCAACAAAAACCATGAAAGCACTCATCATCGAAGATTCAAGATTGGCGCGATTAGAACTTAAAGCGCTCCTTCAAGCTCATCCCGAAATTGAAATCTTGGGAGAAGCAGAAAACGCTGAAGTAGCGGAAAAAATGATTGAAGATTTGGACCCCGACCTCCTTTTTCTCGACATCAACATGCCCGGTAAAAATGGATTTGAACTGTTGGAAAGTTTAGACAGTGCACCACAAGTGATCTTTACTACAGCCTACGATGAGTATGCCATCAAAAGCTTTGAATTCAATGCCCTCGACTACCTCCTCAAACCCATTAAAGAAGACCGGTTGGCAAAAGCCATCTCAAAATTGGAATTGAGAACATCGAGTACCCCGACCAATAATACCGGTTATTTGCAAGGCGACCAGCAGGTATTTGTGAAGGATGGCGAGAAGTGTTGGCTTGTGAAAATTGAAGACATTCGTTCTTTTGAGGTGTGTGGGAATTATTCTAGGGTATATTTTGACCAACACAAACCCATGATTTTGCGATCCTTAAATCAGTTGGAAGAACGCTTAGACCCCGAACACTTTTTTAGAGCGAACCGCCAAGAAATCATCAACCTCAAAAAAATTCAAAAAATAGAGCCCTGGTTTAACGGAAGGTTGAAAGTTTGGCTTGATGACCAACGAGAAATTGAGGTCTCCAGAAGACAAGCTGTTCGTTTTAAAGAGTTGCTCAGTCTGTGATCAAAATGTACCTTTGGAACGCTTAATGATAGCTATGGAGAAGGAAAAAATGTTAGTGATTGGTGCCTCGGGGCAAATCGGGATTGAGCTGGTAATGGAACTGCGCGCTCAATTTGGAGTGGAGCAAGTCGTAGCGGCAGACATTCGTCCGGCAACCGACCCACTTTTGAGTGATGGGCCTTATGAAATCTTGAACGTTCTCAACAAGGAGCTTCTCGGAGAAATCATTAAAAAGTACAACATCAAGGTTGTCTATCATCTCGCAGCCATGTTGAGTGCCACCGGTGAGCAAAAGCCGGACATGGCTTGGGACCTCAACATGAACAGCTTGTTCAACGTGCTTGAATATGCCAAGAAAGGTTGGATTGATCGGATTTTCTGGCCAAGTAGCATTGCGGTGTTCGGACCAACTACTCCGCGCAAAAACACTCCACAATACACCATTTGCGAGCCCAGCACGGTTTACGGCATCTCCAAACTCGCTGGTGAACGTTGGTGCGAATATTATTTCAAGCGTTGGGGTGTTGATGTGAGAAGCATCCGCTACCCTGGTCTCATTGGCCATCGTTCGGCTCCGGGCGGAGGTACCACCGATTATGCGGTCGACATTTTCTACAAAGCCATAGAAGAAGGAAAATTTGAGTCTTTCTTGAACAAAGACAGTCGTTTGCCCATGATGTATATGGAAGACGCCATTAAAGCTACCATTGACATTACCGAGGCTCCAAAGGAAGACATCAAGATTCGATCAGCTTATAACCTTGCCGGAATTTCCTTCACCCCAGAAGAAATTGCACAACAAATTAAGGTACACATTCCTGAATTTGAAATCACCTATGCTCCGGATTTCAGACAAGCTATTGCAGACAGTTGGCCGGGAAGCATCAATGATGAACATGCTCAAAACGACTGGGGTTGGCAGGCCAAATACACCTTGGAGACCATGGTGGAAGACATGCTGAAAGAAATTGCAAAAAAAAAGAAATGATTGAAACCATTTCGTAGGACAAAGCGTACAAGAAGGGAACTTAGCTTAATCAATTCCTATGTTAGTACGTCAAACACCACTCAAACAATACGTCCTCCTCACTTGGATATTCATGCTCATTGGCACCATCACTTTGGCCAATGGGGATGAAGGATACAACCACATTGATGAAAACGGTCAGAAGCAAGGTTATTGGATGATCAAAGGGTACATGGTGCCCGATGGTGGATTTCAACCCGATGCTACCGTGGAAGAAGGACTCTACAGAGACAATAAAAAAGAAGGTGTTTGGAAGAAATTCTATCCCTCTGGAGTGTTGAGAAGTGAAATCACATACGACGCCAACAAGCCCTTTGGTCCTTATGCCATCTATTACGAGAACGCCCAGCTAGAAGAAAAAGGTACTTGGCAACGGAACAAAAACGTAGGCAACTTTGAGCGCTACTACGAAAATGGCGAATTGCAACAACGTTTCTTTTTTGCCGATAGCGGAAAACGCAATGGTAAACAATACTATTACCACGATAACGGACAAGTTGAGCTTGAAGTAGAAATCGTTAATGGTAAAGAACAGGGCGTGATGAAACGCTACTTCCCAGACGGACGATTAAAAGAAGAAAAGACTTTGAATGATGGGGTTTTGAAAGAAGGGTCCATCAAAACATACGACCATCAAGCTACCCGTTCACAAGCGAAAGAAACACCCAAAGCAGCTAACAAAGAGCTTGAGGACGAAACCGAAGATAAGAAAGAAGCCCAAACCAACGAGGCCATTAGCTTCAGACCAAATGGGTTTAATACCATGTACAATACAGACATGCAAGTGACCCAAGTTGGTGAATTTAAGAATGGTCGTTTATGGAACGGAAAATGGAACCGGTACAATCAAGATGGTCTCCTCATTCGAATCGAAGTGTATAAA
The DNA here is from genome assembly GCA_964649515.1 of uncultured Comamonadaceae bacterium. GTDB lineage: Bacteria > Bacteroidota > Bacteroidia > Flavobacteriales_D > Sanyastnellaceae > CALKGK01. The sequence continues at coordinate 14,677 of CAZYPV010000002.1, forward strand.
AATGGGAAGTACATCGGTACCGGTGTAATTACCGCAGAATAACAACAACTAACACTAAACCAACTCCTGTTTCTGAATTGAAGCAGGAGTTTTTTTTCGTTCAGTGAAGAACGAATTTTGTTTTTTTGGTCATCCATTACCCATTAAATTTGATTTTCTTTGTAGCATGGACAAGGCAAAACACCTCGAACAAGAGCTGAACATATATAACAGCTTAACACGTAAAAAAGAAGTTTTCAAACCGCTCAACAGCCCATACGTGGGTCTTTATGTGTGCGGTCCTACGGTGTACAGCAATGTTCACCTTGGAAATGTTCGAACTTTCCTGACCTTCGACATTGTTTACCGATACCTCACTTTTCTCGATTACAAGGTTCGATATGTGCGAAACATTACAGACGTTGGTCACCTCACCGGAGACAGCGACGATGGAGAAGATAAAATTGGAAAGAAAGCCCGTTTGGAGAATCTTGAGCCCATGGAAGTGGTTCAGCAATACACCAACGATTTTCACGATGTGATGCGGGTATTCAACATCCTCCCTCCGTCCATTGAACCCACTGCCACCGGCCATATCGTAGAACAAATTGAAATGATCAAAGACATCATGGACAACGGATTTGCCTATGAATCCAATGGTTCGGTTTATTTCGATGTCCCTAAATTCAATGAAAGCCACGACTACGGCGCCCTTTCTGGGAGAAAAATTGAAGACCTCATCAGCAACACCAGAGCGCTTGATGGTCAAGACGAAAAACGGAGTCCGCTCGACTTTGCCCTTTGGAAGAAGGCCAACGATAGTCACCTCATGCAGTGGCCTTCACCATGGAGCAAAGGTTTTCCTGGATGGCACTTGGAATGCTCTGTGATGAGTACAAAATACTTGGGTAAATCCTTTGACATTCACGGGGGTGGAATGGACTTGAAATTTCCGCACCACGAATGTGAAATTGCCCAAAATTGTGGAGCCAACGGAAAAGAAGAATCTGTGCGCTACTGGATGCACGGAAACATGCTCACCGTGAATGGTCGCAAAATGGCCAAATCGGAAGGAAATGGTTTCACTCCAGAAGAATTGATTACCGGTAACCACAAGTTGCTGGAGCAAGGATATAGTCCGATGACCGTGAGGTTTTTCATGCTTCAAGGACATTATGCGAGTACGCTCGACTTCTCCAACCAGGCCCTCCAAGCCGGGGAAAAAGGATACCAAAGAATGTGCGCGGCCATTGACGTTTTGGAAAAACTTGAAGCTTCATCTGAAAGTACCGCAGACATCCCTGCCTTAACGCAAAGGTGTTTTGAAGCCATGAATGACGACTTCAATACGCCAATTTTGATAGCCGTTTTATTTGATGCCGTGAAGGTGATCAATTCTGCCAAAGACGGAAAAGTAAAACTCACGCAAGATGATCTCGATGGACTTCAGTTCTTGTTCGATGGATTTATGGGTGAAGTGCTTGGCTTGCAACGCGAGTCTAAGACACAGGAGGAAGGCAATACATTGTCGGAAGCACTGATGCAGCTCCTCATTGATATGAGAAAAGAGGCCAAAGCTAACAAGGATTTTGCTCAAGCCGATGGAATTCGAGATCGTCTCAAAGCCATTCAAGTTGAAATCAAAGACTCGAGAGAGGGAACTAGCTGGACGTATGAAGGATAAACTGCTTTTCCTATGGTTGCTTTCTGCACTATTCTTGTGCTCGTGTGAAGATGAGGAAGTTACTTCGCCCAGCAAGGAAGTGAAACCTGCTGAACAAGTGCGGGTGATTACGCCTGATTTCAAGGCCCAAAATGCATATGACTTCATTCAAAAACAAGTGGATTTTGGTCCGCGAGTACCCGGTAGTGAAGGTCATCGAGCTTGTGGAAACTGGCTGGTTGAAAAGCTGGAAAGTTATGGTGCTGATGTGATCACCCAAGAAGCACAAGTCATGGCCTACGACGGAACGTATTTGCCCATGAAAAACATCATTGCGCAATATCAACCCAACAACAAACGACGCATTTTACTCTACGCCCATTGGGATACACGCCCATTTGCGGATAAAGACACCCTACGAATCAAAGAACCCATCGACGGTGCAAATGATGGAGGTTCTGGCGTTGGTGTGCTCTTGGAAGTTGCAAGGCTCATTCAACAACAGCAACCCAATTACGGAATTGACATTATCTTGTTTGACACCGAAGATTATGGCAAGCCGGAATGGATGCCCGCCGATGGTGACCCCAGCGATTGGTGCTTGGGATCTCAGTATTGGGCCCGAAACCGCCACAAACCCAACTACCGAGCTAAATTTGGAATTCTCCTAGACATGGTTGGTGCAAAAGACGCCGTGTTCAACCGGGAAGGAACCTCAGTAGCCCTCGCTCCCGGGATTGTGGATAAGGTTTGGACAAGCGCACAAAATTTGGGCTACGACACCCTTTTTGTAGATGAAGTCACCGGGCAAACGATTGACGACAACTACTTTGTGAACATGGGAGCAGGAATACCTTCAGCCAACATTGTTCATTACCATGTAAGCGGTCCGCGAGCTATGGGCTACGGCTATTTTCACCATACCCATGCCGACAACATGAGTATCATCGACACGACCGTCCTTAAAGCCGTTGGCCAAACGGTATTGGAAGTCATTTACCAAGAGTAAAACCAAGGGTTCAGACTTTTCCACGACGCTTTGCTCATACATAGGACAAGGTCCTACTTAACGTGCCCCACATTCTTGTAATTTGCAATAAATACACGCGGCATGGACTTGAATATCCCACTTCTTAGAGAAATATGTGAAACCCCCGGTGCACCTGGCTTTGAAGAACCCATCAGGAAAGTAGTTTTGCGTGAAATCCAAGGATTGGTTGATCACATTGAAGTGGACAACCTTGGGAACGTCATTGCCTTGAAGAAGGGCAAAGACTCAAAGAAAGCCATGATTGGGGCACACATGGATGAAATTGGCTTCATCGTAACCCACATTGATGATCAAGGATTTGCTCGATTCCACACCTTGGGCGGGTTCGACCCCAAAACACTGACCGCACAACGCGTTATTGTTCATGGAAAAAAGGATCTTATTGGGGTGATGGGAAGTAAGCCCATTCACATCATGAAACCCGAAGAACGCAACAAAGCACCCAAAATCAGTGATTATTTCATCGATTTTGGAATGGGTAAGGAAGAAGTGGAAAAGTACATTCAAATTGGGGACCCCATCACTCGAGAGCGCGGGCTCATTGAAATGGGCGACTGTGTGAATTGCAAATCCATAGACAATCGAATTTCCGTGTACATCCTCATTGAAACCCTTCGCCAGCTCGAAACACCTGCTTGCGACACCTACGCGGTATTTACCGTTCAAGAAGAAGTGGGCATTCGAGGAGCCAACGTGAGCAGCATGAAAATCCAGCCTGATTATGGATTTGGACTGGACACCACCATTGCCTTTGACACACCCGGAGCATCAAAGCATGAGCGGGTAACCAGCTTGGGGGAAGGCACCGCCATCAAAATCATGGACGCCCGCACTATTTGTGACCCTCGAATGGTGAGATTCATGAAAGAACGTGCAGAAAAACACCAAATCCCATGGCAAGCAGAAATACTTACCGCTGGAGGAACCGACACCTCAGGGATTCAACAAATGACCCCCGGAGGAAGCATTGCAGGAGCAGTAAGCATTCCAACGAGGCACATTCACAGTGTTATTGAAATGGCCAATAAAAAAGACATCATCAACAGCATTCAGCTTTTGAAGGCTTGCCTTGAGGAGCTGGACGAATTCAATCACCAACGTTAGTCACTCACTTGTTTTCACCTTAAACGAAAATTGAACTCCAAATGTGTAAGCTCACCCCATTACACATCTTTTTATTGATCGTATTGCTTCTGAGTGAAGTGAGCATCTGTGTGTCCCAAAATGCACTTGAGCAAGCTTATCCTAAAAAATGGCTTTTAGAAAGCAAGAAGGCCAACAACCAAGGGAAACACCAACAATCCTTGCGGTATGCTGACTCCGCATTAAATTTCCTCGATCAACTCGATGACCAAGAGCAGTATGAACTCTTTTTTTACCGAGGAAAATCACTGCGGTATTTGGATCAAAACATCAAAGCCATTCAATCGTTTTCGAGAGGATTGGACAAAGCGAGTACCCGAGATGAAAGGGCACGCGCCTACTTTGAACTTGGAGAACTGTACTTCGATGAAAAAAGTTTGGACATTGCTTTACAGCAGTACGAAGAAGCCCTGAAGCTTTATTTGGAAAGCGACCAAGAGAAGGAAGTACGAAAAGCCCAATTCAAAACGGGGATTGTTCACTCCCAACTTCGTCATCCCGATGAGGCCATTAGTTTGTTTCAAACCGTGCTCAGCAAGGGGAAGGATGACCTTGTTCAAAGCGCGCTTTGCCATGATGAACTTGGGAAAATTTATTACCATGAAGCCGCCTTTGACTCCTCCATTGCCCACTACCACGAAGCCAACACCATCTACCGTAAGTTGAACTTCACCAGTAGTTTGGCCAACAATCTTGGAGAAATTGCCCTCATTGAAGCCATGCGAGATCAACACGCGGCAGCCATCGCAAATTGGAACGAAGCCGCGGAACTGCATCTCAAAAACAAAGACCAACAAGGAGCCGCACTTGCTTATACCGAGCTATCTCGGGCTTATGCCGCTTTGGAAGAATGGAGAAACGCCGTTCGAATGCAACGAAAAGCGCTGGACCATATTCCTTCAGGACAAGTAGAACAAATCGCCCACCTTCAAATTGATTTGGCCAAACTTTTGGAGAAATCAGGAGAAATGGGCGCTGCTGAGCTCGCTTATTATGATGCCTTTACCTATGCCAAGCACCATGGCTTGAACAGACTCATGGAAAAAAGTTTGAGATATGAGCTCGAATTTCTTGAGAAGAAAGGAAACCTTCCCGGTGCCCTGCTCGCGCTGAAAAAAGCCGACAGCCTCGCACACATCAATGCACAACAACAAATATCGGCGCTGAAACGCTCTTTGAACGAACAGAAAATCAGTACGGAAACCTACTTAAGAGAAAGTTCAGATACCCGTACGCAAGACGAAAACAAAAGTGATCGGCAGTTTTGGAACATCATCGTCATTGGTATTGTCTGCTTCGTGATCATCATCGGTTTGCTCTACCGCGAGTTCTCTCAAAAACAAAAACTGAGTAAAGTGCTCGAGTGGAAGGTATATAAACGTACACGTGAACTGCGTAAAGCGAACAAAGAACTCAACACCTACATCTACAAATCTTCCCACGATCTTCGAACCCCCCTCACCAGTATCAAATCCTTGTTGCGCCTTTTGGACAAGGAAGATCACAACGCAGTGAGCAAGAAGTATCTCGGGTTGATTGCTGCCTGTTCAGAGCAGATGGATGGGATTTTGGTGAACCTTTCGCGAGCGGTGGATTACAAGAAAGTGGACATCAAAATCGAACAGATTGATTTCAACAAGCTCAAATTTGACCTAGAAAACAAAGAATTGATGGGCAAAGACGAGCTTCAACTTACCTGGGAAATTCAGGAACTCGTTCCTTTCTACAGCGATTTTAAACTCCTGAAAGTCATCTTAAACAGAACCATCGCCAATGCCATCGATTACCGCAAAGGCACTTCAGAAGATTACTGTAAAGTGAGCATTTATACCGATGAGCAAGGAGCCACCGTTAAAATTGAAGACAATGGTTTGGGCATCCCTGAAAAAGTGCGCGACCGTGTTTTTGAAATGTTTGTGAAAGGAACCAACAAATCAAAGGGGGCAGGTTTGGGACTTTATCTCGTTAAAATTGCCAGCGAAAAACTACGGGGAAAGATCAACCTAGAAAGCTTCCCAAATAAAGGAGCCACTCTTATCTTCCGTTTGCCCAACTTACAAGAAACAAAGGATTAAAAAGCGCTACTGAACTGCTTGAGGAAACGCGCGTCGTTCTCAAAAAAGTGACGGAGGTCGCCAATTTGATGACGGAGCATCGCAATTCTTTCGATTCCCATTCCGAAGGCATAGCCTGAATAAACCTCTGGATCAATTCCTGACGCTTTAAGCACATTCGGATCGACCATACCACAACCCAAGATTTCTAACCATCCTGTCCCTTTCGTGATGCGGTAATCCACTTCCGTCTTCAAACCCCAATAAACATCCACCTCGGCACTAGGCTCGGTGAAAGGGAAGTAACTTGGACGGAGCCGAATTTTTGCATCTTCTCCAAAAAACTCTTTCGCAAAATAGAGCAGGGTTTGTTTCAAATCGGCAAAAGAAACATTCTTATCGATGTACAAGCCTTCAATTTGATGAAAGATGCAGTGCGCTCGTGCCGAAATGGCTTCGTTTCGAAATACACGCCCTGGCATCACAATTCTCAATGGTGGCTCTTGAGTTTCCATGGCTCTCACCTGAACAGAAGAGGTATGGGTTCGCAACATGAGGTCGGGATCCTTTTCCACAAAAAAGGTATCCTGCATGTCGCGAGCTGGATGTTCTGGTGGAAAATTCAATCCTGAAAATACGTGCCAATCGTCTTCAATTTCAGGACCCTCCGCCACGGTGAAGCCAATGCGATTGAAGATATCGAGAATGTCTCTTCTCACAACCGAGATAGGATGACGAGAACCCAAAGGTACTCCTCCGTCTGGCCGGGTAAGATCCTGCTTTGGACCGTCTTGGTCTTCGGCATTATCGAGTGCCTCCTTTGCCGCTTGGAGTTTGTTTTCAATTGCAGACTTCAGTTCATTGAGGGCCATTCCCACAGAACGTTTTTCCTCACCGGGGACCGCTTTGAATTCTTCTCTCAAGTCTTTCAACACGCCTTGTCTGCCTAAAAACTCAATTCGAAGCGCTTCCAACTCTTCTGCTGATGAGATGCTTTTGCTCTCTACGGTGGCCTTTAAAGCCGCAATTTTTTCAATCATCTTAGTTTTCTTCAATCAAGGTCACGGTCATCTGAATGTCTTCCAAGGGACGATCACGTTGCGTTCGAACAGCGGCAATGGAATCCACAATGTTCAAACCTTCCAACACTTCACCAAATACGGTATATTCTCCGTCCAAGAAAGGCGCTCCTCCTATGGTGCTGTAAGCTTCGAGCTGTTCTGGGGTATAATGAAACTGGTTTGCGCTATCAAGGCCAATGTTTCGTTTTTGTTCCATTTGAAGCAATTGATTCACTGGAAATGGTCGACCATGAACGATGTAATACTGACTTCCTGATGACGCTTTTTGGGGATTGACTTGATCGGGTTGCCTTGCAGCAGCGAGCGCTCCTTTCAAATGCAGGAGCGTATCCACAAACTCCGCAGGCACTGTGTAACCCGGACCACCACCGCCAAGCATTTGTCCGGGAGTTGCCGTTTTTGATTCGGGGTCTCCACCTTGAATCATGAAGTTTTTCATTACTCGGTGGAACAAGAGTCCGTCGTAATAGCCTTCTTTGGCCAATTTGATAAAGTTATCTCTGTGTTTCGGTGTTGCATCGTAGAGGAGCACAACGATGTCTCCGAACTTGGTCGTGATCTTTGCTTTTTGTCCAAGCGGAGTGGGATCCGCCTCGGGCAGTACATCCTTTACCTCTTGTTCAACTTTTTCAACTGCAACCTCTGGCGCATTTTCTACGTCATTGTTACAAGAACTTGCGCTAGCTAGGAGTATGAAGCTTGCTGCACCGGCAATTAAGAGAAGATATTTATTCATCAATTTTTTTTTGTTCCTTTGTATTTAGCCCATCACTTGGGAGCACGAAATTAAGAAATTCAGTACACCATGAAAAGAAAAGGTTTAAAGCTTGGTTTTGCATTGTCAATGGCCGTTTTGATGATTGCAGGGTTGAACTCATGCAAGAAGGAGGAAGAAACCATTGCTACAGTTCAGGTATTGAACACCTTTGGAGCTCCTGTTCCTGGCGCAACGGTTCGCCTAAAAGGAGAGGGTACAACTGATGGAGATTTTGTTCCGGAGCCACGTTTCGATACTACCCAAGTGACCAACGGTAGCGGGAAGGTATCGTTTAACTTCAGCGATTTCTACCAACAAGGTCAAGCCGGTTTTGTGGTGTTGGACATTACGGCAACCAAAGGAAGCTTAGAAGGCTTTGGCATCATCAAAGTTGAAGAAGAAACCACCAATGAAGAGACGGTTACCATTGAGTAACAATCCAATTAAAAGGCGCCTGCAACGTAATTCACTACTGCTTTTCTCATCATCAAGTCTTGCTCATTCGGCGGAAGCTGAGGCAAATCCTTGACTCTTTTGAAATGAGGCCAATCATCTTCGTCGCGCCCGATGAATTCATAGTACCCATAATCTTGCAGTAAAGTACAGATGGCGATGTGTAGCAACTCCACTTTCTCGTCTTTTTTAAAGTTTCGGTACCCTTGTCCCAACTCCTGAACACCTATTAAAAAGAGCACTGCTTGAAGATCTAAACCTTCCCCAAAGGTCGATTCTACTTTTTTCAAGGTCTCTTGCCACTCTTTTTCAAATTCAAAATCCATCCTAACTACTTTACAATGTGTTGTTAATAAAAGCCCCAAATCACTGGTATAACACAAGCTTGATAAGGTACTTTTGATTCATTAACTTTGCAGGCATTAGCCTAACTCATACTCATGTTGAAGAAAACAGCATTATTTCTATTTTCTCTCACTAGCGTTTCCACCGTTCTTTCTCAGAACAGCCGAGAGCTATTGAGTCCGCAGCTCGACACCACTTCGGTCGTTAGCCAAGCTCAATACTACCGCGAAGCGCTTGCTCTAGACAATGGCAAATATAAGGCTGAAGTTTTCTTTTTGTCTGGAAAGACCAAAATGATTGGTGAATATTTGGACGAAGATCTTAACATCGAAGATGGATTCTTTCAGTTCTTCCATTGGAACGGGAATTTAGAGTCGGAAGGCATGTTTAAGAATGGACGAAAAGTGGGTGTTTGGAAACGGTTTGAAGCAGATGGCACGCCAAAAAACGACCGGATCTATCCTCAAGAGACTTTACAAACCTCGCGCAAAGGACACGTTGCTGCTCACTTCCCTGGAGGCTATGGAGCACTGATTGACTTCATTTCCGACAAGGTCAATTACCCCGAGCCCGCTCAGATCAAACAGATTGAAGGCACCGTGAAGTTGGCGTTTAATATTAATGAGGCGGGAGAAATTCTGGACATTACACTGCTTGAAAGTGCTCACTTCTTTCTCGATCAGGAGGCGATCAAGGCGGTGCAAGAAATGCCCATTTGGACGCCTGCCAAACTCGGTGGTGAAGCGGTAAGCTCTACTTTCATTTTGCCCATCACCTTTCAGTTCCACGACGGAGCGCCGAACATTATGGTTGGCATGGGTTTCCAGTAAATTCAGATTTCTGAAGAAAACCAAGTTAGACGCTCTGCCCGAGCTCATCAATGAGCACACTCACCACCTCTTTTTTGAGCGGTTTTGCAATGAATCCTTTAACAAGCGGGTGATTTTTTGCGCGGTGATGGTCGTCTGGATTAACCGATGTAGAAATAAGCACAATGTGCATTTGAGCTATTCTGGCATCGTTTAAGGTACTCAGCGCATCGAGCAATTCCCAACCGTTGAGCTTGGGCATATTGAGATCCAAAAGAAGCGCATCGGGAAGTTGATCTTGCAACAATAAAGCTTTGATCGTGTTGAGGGCTGAATACCCGTCCCGTTCCGAGCTCACTTCAATGGATGCGGGATGACGTTGAAGAAAAAAACGATGCAAATACAGCGTCGCTTCATCATCATCAACCAAAAGAATACGGTATTGAACCTCCATTTTATAGCACGATAGTCGAATAAACTCGAAAAGTACAAAATTTAGTGAGTAACATCTTGTTTTTCTTTCGGACTAAATCGTGATCGCAGTATCCAACTCTTGCAAACAAAGTCGGTAGCCCCTCCAAAAGAAATACTTTTTATCCTTTACAGCGTGAGCTCAACCGCAGAGCAAGAATTCACGCTAAAAGCCACGATACCCGTCCAGCGTTCCACTCCATTTTCATCCAGCACTCGATAAGTAAAATTTCTACTCGTTCCACTTCCCAAATCACCGCTCACGCTCAAAGAACCTGCAGCTCCGCAATTGGGTGCTTCATTCCAAAAGAGGGACGTTGGTGCCTCGCCTACCTCTTGATCGTCCAAGAAAAAATAGAGGGTTTCGGTACCTTCAGTAATGAGTTCAGCGCTGGTTTCTTGAGAGAACCAAAAAACCATCTCTCCTTCAAACTTGCAAGAGCCATCGTCTTCAATGGCCTCATTATCGTAATTGGACGCCTCGGGATTGGTACAGCCCTCGTCTTTCGAACAAGCCATTAAAAGAAGACTTAAGGACAGGATGGAGAAAAAAGTGAATATTCGTTTCATGGTAAGCTCATTCTATAAAAATCAAACACAAGTCTTAGCACTCTAACAAATGTGTGACCAAAAATATACTTCTTCGCTCATATTTGGTGTTTCGGAAATCGAGAAAAGAAAAAAGCACCTCCCGTGGAAAGTGCTTTTTTAAATGATGTTCATTTTTGTCGGGATGAGAAGATTCGAACTTCCGGCCCCACGCCCCCCAGACGTGTACTCTAACCTGGCTGAGCTACATCCCGATGGGACAAATATAAGGGCTATTTTCAATTCTGCTTTCCCTGAAGGAGGAGAATTTCATCTGTGGCTTTCGAATTAGTCTGGGAAAATTCCGCCGTTGCTTTGATCTTCTTCAGGTATTCTCATGGTAATCAGCGGTAAACGGGTGTGATTCGCCACATCCTCCGCCAAACTTTGTCTGAAAAAATGTGCAAGCCCTCTCCTTCCGTGCGTTTCCATCGCAAGGAGATCTGCTTTTCTCGAATTGGCAAACTCATGAATTCCCCGCTCTACGGTCATCTCGTTATAAATATTCATGCTGTAATTGTCCAAGTCGTGATGCTCGGCAAACTCCTTCATCAAACGTTCGCTGTAATCTGTGGCTTCAAAATTTCCGGGAGTGATGACCTTCAACAAATGCACCTCAGGTTTAAAAAGGTCAATCAATTCTTTTATTTCACCAAAAGCGTTCACCGTTTCTCCATAAAAACTAGAGGCATACACCAGTGTTTTTGGGGCGAAATCTGGATGACGTTCTTTGACGGTGATGACCGGACACGCAGCCGTTCTCACGATCTTTTCAGCATTTGAGCCCACGAAGAACTCTTTTGCTCCTTTCGCCCCATGAGAACCCATCACAATCAAGTCGATGTCGTGCTCTTCTGCCTGCTTTGTAATGGTATCATAAACATTCTCCCACTGCACTACCTCGGCGACGTCCACCCCTTTGAAAAAGTCTTGAGAAATCAGCTTTTGGTATTCTTGCTTTACCAATTTCATCATAAAAATACCTTCCGCTGTATTGCTCATGGTGGGGTATGGTTCATTGCTCGAGTACTGCGGAACTTCTAGCGCATGCAAAAGAAAAACCCGAGCACCCGTTTTCTTCGCAATTTGGGCAGCTACTTCGGCGGCATAATAGGAACATTCTGAAAAATCTGTTGGCACCAATATTCTTTTCATGGGATCAGTTTTAAGGGTTGATATCTCCTTTAATTTAAAGGCTTTCTACGAAGGTCCACAATTCAAGCTGCATTTAAAATGACTTGAATCAGTTCTTTTCCTAACAAAACACAAATTGCGAAGCGAAAATTATCTTGAAATACTGGCCTCTCGATGGTCAAATGCACCAGCAAGCCCTTCATTCGAAAACGCGCTAAATTCCCTACCTTTGACGGTTCAAATTTGCAGCAATGAAGATTTCTTACTCTTGGTTAAAAAAATGGATTGACACTCCGCTCAGTGCAGAAGAAATGGCCCCTATCCTCACCGATACCGGTTTAGAAGTAGAAGGCCTTGAAGAAGTTGAAAGGGTAAAAGGAGGCTTCAAAGGCTTGGTCGTAGGGGAAGTACTCACCTGCGTGCAACACGAAAACGCCGATCGATTGAAGGTTTGTGAGGTGAACATAGGTAGCGATGAGCCCCTACAAATTGTGTGCGGAGCGCCGAATGTTGCAGCCGGACAAAAAGTTATCGTAGCGACCGTGGGTACGGAACTACACCCTTTAGAAGGAGATGCATTCAAAATCAAAAAAGGAAAAATCCGAGGTGAAGTTTCCATGGGCATGATTTGCGCCGAGGATGAAATTGGGCTTGGCAAAGGTCATGACGGTATCATGGTGCTCGATGCCCCCGCTGCCCCAGGAACCAGTGCTGCTAGCTATTTCAATTTGGATTCAGACACCTGTATCGAAATTGGTTTAACCCCAAATAGAACCGATGCCATGTCGCACTTTGGTGTTGCTCGAGATCTTCATGCGGCTTTATCGCATCAACAAAAACCAAGTGAGCTCAAGCACATCGATGGAACCATCAATCTTGGGAAATTACCTTCTCCCATTGGAGTATCATCAGATGACCCCGAGCAGTGTCCGAAATACCTCGGTTTATACCTGAGCAATGTGAGTGTTGGGGAGAGTCCGGACTGGCTCAAGCAAGCATTGAACAGCATTGGTTTGAAACCCATCAACAACATTGTGGACATCACCAACTTCGTGATGCACGACATTGGTCAGCCACTCCACGCTTTCGATGCCGATCAACTCCAAGGCAACGTTCGCGTAGGCCATCTGGCTCAAGACACCGCCTTCTTAACCTTGGACGAAATTGAGCGCAAGCTATCTGCTGAAGACCTGATGGTGTGTGACGATCGTGGTGGACTTTGCTTGGCCGGAGTTTTTGGCGGGCTGCATTCGGGAGTTAGTGAAAAAACTAAAAACATCTTTTTAGAAAGTGCTTACTTCAATCCTGTAAGTGTTCGAAAAACAGCGAGAAGACACGGTTTGAACACCGACTCTTCCTTCCGTTTTGAACGCGGTGTAGATCCAGAACTTACGGAAAAAGCACTGTATCGAGCAGCGAACTTGATTTGTGAGCTCGCAGGTGGAGAAGCGCTACACGCTGTGGCAAGTGCCATTAGCGACGCTCATTTGCCTCAAAAAGCGAAAATTGAAGTCAACAAGCAGCGCATGGACCGCATGATTGGCATGGACATCCCAATGACCAAGGTAGAATCCATCTTGCAATCGTTAGACATGCCCATTTTACAGAAAGATGGAGATACTTTTCTTGTGGAGGCTCCTTTGTATCGTGGGGATGTGACTCGAGAAGCCGATGTTCTCGAAGAAATCCTCCGCATTTATGGATTCAATGAAGTCCCCTTGCCTGAGCGACTCACATCTACCTTGAGCTACGAGCAAAAACCAAACAGAGAAAAATACAAAGAGCGTCTATCGTCCATACTCAGTGCCAGGGGAGCGATGGAAATGATGTCCAATTCCCTGAGTTCATCCGCTTACATTGCGCTGATGCCCGACCCAGAAAAAAGTGAGGCCAGTGTAGTGAAGATGTTAAATCCTCTGAGTTCTGACCTTGAAATTATGCGTCAAACGCTTTTCTTCCAAGGCATGGAGGCCATTCAACGCAATCAAAACCATCAAAACCCAGACATTTTCGCCTATGAATTTGGACGGGTGTACCACAAGTATGAATCTGGATACGACGAACAAGAACACTTGTCCATATTCATGAGTGGTCAGCAACGCCAAAGCAATTGGAATAATGCTCAAGATAGCAGTGGATTTGAATACCTCAAAGCCGAAGTGATGGCCATCTTTGAGGTTTTAGGCTGGAGAGATCAAATCAAAGAGAAGCCCGGTGAAGTTGCTTTCTGTAGTGAAGGCTTACAACTTCAATTCCGCAAGAAAACCGTTGGTACCTTCGGAAAGGTGAATAAATCCATGAGAAAGCACTTCGGTATTCAAAATGAAGTTTGGTGGGCCAACTTGAATTGGGAACTCCTTTTCTCTATGGTGAACAACAAACACCTCAAATCGAGTGAGATTCTGAAATTTCCTGGTGTAAAACGCGATTTGTCCTTTTTGCTCGATCAGAACATCAGCTTTGCGGACATCCAGAATACTGCCTTCCGCGCAGAGAGAAAGTTGCTTAAAAAAGTGGGTCTGTTTGACGTTTATGAGGGAGACAAACTGGAAGCAGGGAAAAAGTCATACGCCATCTCTTTGCGACTTCAAGATGAAGAAAAAACACTGAACGACGCCATCATTGACAAGAGTGTTGAACGCATTCGCACCGCCATTGAAAAAGAACACGGAGCCGTGCTTAGATCATAAGCCATGAAAGTCAAATCGAGGTCGGGATTATACAGCGTACTGTTCCCTTTTGTGTGGATCAGTGCGAAGTTCTTTTATCGAAAATACAAGGTAGAAGGGCTTCATCATTTTCCTAAGCGAGGCACGCCTTGCATTGTTGTGAGCAACCACCAAAACGGCTTGATGGATCCCTTAATGTGTTGTCTCAGTGCGCCACGCCAGCTCCATTTCCTCACACGTGCAGATGTATTCAAGCCCGGCTTGGCCCAACGTTTTGTAATGGGATTGAACATGCTTCCGGTGTATCGCATGCACGACAAGGTGGACAACATGGCCAAGCAGAACGACGCCATCTTCGAGCTTTGCGTAAAGCGCCTCAAAATGGGAGCCGTGATTGCCCTCTTTCCCGAAGGAAACCACGGCAATCGGAAGACACTTCGTCCGCTCAAAAAGGGACTAGCTCGACTGGTCTATAAGGCCATCGAGCAAGACCCCAGCATGGAGAACATTCACATTGTTCCCATGGGAGTTCATTATGAAGACTATGAAGGTTTTCGGAAAGATTGCATCGTGCGCATTGGTGAAGCCATCACCTTAAAGAAGTGGTTGGCCAACCATCCCAACACTCCAGCCAGCCACAATGCACTCATGCATGAAGTAAAGCAAGGTCTTCAAGAAGTGGTATTGGACCTCCCCAACAAAGAAGCCTATCCACCATTGAATGCATACACCCGGTTTATTGAAGCCAAGGGAGCGAGTTTGGATGAGCTTTTGAACTATCAAAGTGCGTGGACGAAGAGGGGAACGCCAGAGCTCATCGAAGAATACAAATCCATAGAGAAGCTAGCCCAATCCAAGGGAGTGGATTTGGAGCATTATCCTTGGACTCAACAAGTGCCCACATGGAAAAGCCTCTTATTTTTCACCTATTTTCCACTCGGTTTATTGGGATGTTTATTGCACGGACTCCCAGCGCTCGTTAGTGCCCAAATTGTGAAAGGCAAGATCAAAGATCCGCATTTTAGCAGCACCTTCAAACTCACCTTTGGCATGATTCTGATCCCGCTCTACTCCTCGGTAATTGGCCTTTTTGTAGGACTTACACTTGGATGGAAATGGATGCTCGGCTTCTTGCTCGGTTCGTTTGTCTTGGGTATTTTTGCCGTGTTCTTTTACGATCAAGTTCGTTCACTTCAGCACCGCAGGCAGGAAATTTCCTTGCGTAAGCAAGAACCCGAGTTGTTCGAAAAGTGGTCAGTTTGGTGTTCAAAAATGGCATTAATCAAAGCAAAATGAGTACAAATAGCGCAAGGATAAACGGAATTCAGCACATTGGCATCGCCGTGCAGGACATGGATGCATCTCTGAAGTATTTCAGGAAGTTCTTTGGGCTTGATATTCCTTTTTTTGATGCCGTTGCCCCGGCTGACCTCATGATCAATCATACCAATGGAGAGGTGATCACGAAGCGCGCATCCATGATCATGAACCTACAAGGAGGATGCGCTGTAGAAGTTATTCGTCCGACCACTTTCGAGCCCAAAAAAGCGGTCTTTGAAAGCGCCTTGGGAGATTTGGGAATTTACATTGCCCTAGTAAAATGCAAGAATCCCAAAGCCATGCGAGAATACTGTTTGTCCAATGGTGCAAAACAGGTGAGTGAGCTCAAAAAGTTGCCCAATGGCGGAGACACTTTCTGTATTCAAGACCTTGATGGCAATCATTACCAATACGTTCAGGGAGAACAGTGGTTCAGTGATCACGGACATCCCTCTGGGGGAATGGCTGGGTGCACCATTGGCGTAAGTTCAGTAGATCAATCGCGTGCACTGTATTCAGAAATCCTTGGGTATGACGAAGTGGTCTATGACGAAACCAGCACCTTTGAGGATTGGGAACATCTTCCAGGTGGAAACGGCACTTTTCGTCGAGTATTGCTGAAACAATCCAAACAGCCAGGTGGTGGGTTTGCCCGTGTTACTGGCACTTCTTACATCGAACTGATTGAACGCAAAGAATACACACCGCGCTATCTCTTCCAAGACCGCATCTGGGCTGATTGTGGTTTCGTTCACCTGGGATTGGACGTTAGAGGGATGTCGGACTTAGGCAAGGCACTTGAAAAACAAGGCTTTGGTTTTACATGTGATAGCAATGATGCTCTGGACATGGGAAACACCAAAGTGCACTGCACTTACATCGACGATCCGGATAAGGCTTGGATTGAATTGATTGAAGTCTATAAAGTTCCCATCATTGAAAAGTGGGGCGTTTATTTGAACGTAGAGAAGCGCGACCCCAATAAACCATTGCCCAATTTCATGCTCAAGGCATTGCGGTTTTCACGGATAAAAGATTGATCTGAGAGGCTTGTTTTTATTGGCCTTCTTTCCTTTGGCACATACTTTGGATAGAAGAAGGTGTTAACCCTTTAAAAACACGCTTATGAAAACGATCTTCAAGAAAGGCGATCAAAGCATCGCTAAGTTTATCGGCAGCATCACCTTTGCTGCCCTTCTGATCCTTCTTTCAGGATCTACCGTTTTCGCTGGAAGCGCTGTTCTTCAACTTTCAACCCCACATCATCAAACCGTGGTGGTGGAATTGAACCGACAAAAATATTTCAGCGATTGCGAAATCACTCTGAGCTCACTTCGAGCGGGTCAGCATCGATTGAAAGTATATACCGAACAAGCTTGCGGACCCCGTCAAGGAAGAGGTCAGCTACTGTACAATGGATTCATCACTCTAGAAAACAGGGCAAAAACCATTGCGAGCATTCACCCCAATGGAGGATTGTGCATTGATGAGGTTCTCGCGTTAGGTCAAACCATGCATCAGCCCCAATACCATAACTACCCTCAGGGGAATCGCGATCGGGTGCGACATCGTTACAATGAAAACCCCAGTGTTTGCCAAAACATGGGATACACTTCAAACCACGGGATCCGTCCCATGTCGCACGGTGCTTTTGAACAATTGCTCCACAGAATCCAACGCGAAACTTGGAGCGACGACCGAATGGCAATTGCCAAACAAGCCGTTCGTCAAAAGCAATTGAGCTCCCATCAAGTGAGCGAACTGATGAGGTGTTTTACCTTTGGAGAACATCAACTCGAGCTTGCCAAATTTGCATACCCACATGTACTCGACCCTCATCGCTATGAAACAGTAGTGGACGAATTGCAATGGAGTAGTCATCGAAGGGAACTTCGAAACTTCATGGCACGTTAAGTACAACAGCGCATGATCAAAGAGCCAGTCAACAATCATTGACTGGCTCTTTTTATTGGAGTACCTTCCCACAGCAAAAGGAGCCTAAGTTAAAATAGGCACTCTTGTTAAGAAACACTTAACTTTGGCTTAAAGTGGTGCGGGTAGCTTTGCATCACAATAGAACAGACGCATGAGCACGCAAAAAATATTATTGGTTGATGACGAGCAGGACATTCTAGACCTGATCAAGTACAACTTAGAAAAAGAGGACTTTGAGGTACAAACGTGCAACAATGGAAAAGAAGCCATTGATTTGGCGTTGAAATTCCAGCCAGATCTCATCCTCTTGGATGTGATGATGCCTCGAATGGACGGGATGGAAACCTGTCTTCAAATCCGTGAAAACAAGCAGCTTGAAAATGTCATCATTGCCTTCTTAACCGCAAGGGGTGAAGATTACAGCCAAATCGCTGGTTTTGACGCTGG
>CAZYPV010000002.1:32676-78070 GCA_964649515.1 uncultured Comamonadaceae bacterium
TGGGGGAACGACGTAATTGTTGGTGATCGTACTATCGACGTACACATCCGTAAATTGCGTGAAAAACTGGGCGACAATTTTTTCAAAACCGTAAAGGGAGTCGGCTATAAATTTGAAGAATAATGGCAGTAAAGACACCGAGGGACGTAGCATTACAAACCTCTGTGATCATTACAATCGTGGTTGGACTGGGCGGCATCGCTTACACATTGATCGATCAGCGTCCCATCAACTTTTTAGGCACTGTACTTCTATTGGGCGGCACATTTGCTGTGTCCTACCTCACCATCTACTGGTCTGTTGAGAAGTTCATCTATCAAAAAGTAAAAATCATCTACAAAACCATTCACCGTTTTAAGAGTACCAAAGACTCTCGGCGGGACATTAAAATGAATGAGGATGTGGTGGAGAAAGTCAACCGAGATGTATTGGATTGGGCAGAGGGAAAAATTTCAGAAATCACCGCATTGAAGCAAACCGATTCATTTCGGCGCGACTTTATTGGCAATCTTGCCCATGAGTTAAAAACACCCATTTTCAATATTCAGGGCTATATTTTAACCTTGTTGGAAGGGGCTTTGGAAGATCCTCAAAACAACCGTAAGTTCTTGATGAAGGCTGCTAAGGGTGTGGACCGCATCACGACTCTTATCGAAGACCTGGACGCCATTACGAAGATTGAAGACGGCAAGTACGACCTCGCCATGGGCCGTTTTGATATTGTTGAGCTTGCGCTGGAAGTCATTGATTCATTGGAGCAAAGAGCGAAGGGAGCAAACATCCGATTGATCTTAAAAAACCCCAATCAGAAGGCCATCTATGTGAATGGCGACCGCTCCAAAATTGAGCAAGTGTTAACCAATCTTCTCGTCAACTCCATCAATTATGGGAAACCTGAAGGGAAGTCCATTTTCAGCTTTTACGACATGGACGACACCATTTTGGTTGAAGTTGCCGATACGGGAGTGGGGATCAATGAGGAGGATTTGCCTCGAATCTTTGAGCGTTTTTATCGGGTTGATAAATCCAGAGCACGCCACGTGGGAGGTAGCGGACTTGGTTTGGCCATTGTGAAACACATCATTGACGCTCACGGACAAACCATCAACGTGCGCAGTACTGCCGGTGTTGGGTCAACCTTTGCTTTTACTTTGGAAAAGGCCTGAACCAAATTCGTTCACAAAAGGATTGCTCTTTTTCTCATTTCCAATCGTAGTCTCATCTCCGTGACCTGAATACACCAGTGTATCATTGGGCAGGGCATTGTAAAGCTTTTCAATGCTCACGCGCAGCACCTCTTCGCTTCCACCCGGCAAGTCGGTTCTCCCCACACTTCCTTGAAACAAAACATCCCCTGAGAAAAGCATTCCTTCTTCTTCGAAATAAAATGCGGTGTGACCGGGAGCGTGTCCGGGCACAAAAATCACCTTTGCACAGTGCTTGCCCAAACGTATTTCATCTCCTTCTTCTAAGGTGAATTGAACCTTGGGTGGAGCCGTAAAGTTAAGCTGATACATGTGCGCAGCCCGAGCAGCCATATTGAGGGTGGGTTCATCCAAGGGGTGACACTTCGGGACCAAGGCCAATTTTTGGAAAAGATAATCACACCCAAAAACGTGATCGAGGTGAGCATGGGTAAGGTAAATGGCTTGTGTTTTTTCTCCATTTTTCTCCAACCACAACAAAACTTCTTCGGCCTCTTGTGCGTTGTACATACCCGGGTCAATGATCAGGGCATTTCCTTCACCATCACTCACACCATATGTGTTTTCAGAGAAGGGATTAATGCTCCATTTTTGTATTGTTAACATGCTGCCATTTTTATTACTTGAACAAAGGTGCTACTTTAAAGCTTGATAGCATAAGTAAATCCAGATTTTTCCCAAGGAGAAGTCCATGTTTTGCTTATCTTTCTGTCCCACTTTCCACTGCATGAAAAGAGTTTTTGTCCTCATACTTATTTTGGTCTTCCAGGCTTTCCCCATGCTCACTGAAGCTCAGTTTTACACCGGAGCCCAGCAGGAGTTTGGAAAAAATCGAGTGCAGTATCGGGACTTTAACTGGCTCTATTATCCCTACAAAAAATTCGAAGTTTACTATTACCAAGGAGGAAAAGACTTGGCCATTTATACTGTACAAGCGGCAGATCAAGAATTGGCTAAATTGGAAGAACTCTTTGACTATAAGTTGGATGATCAGGTCGAAGTGGTCGTGTATAACAAGATGAGTGAATTTCGCCAGAGCAATGTTGGAATTAGCTCAGACATTGAATCGAACATTGGAGGTTCCACACGAATTGTGGGTTCGAAGGTATTTTTATATTTCACTGGAGATTATCAAAGCTACCAACGACAATTGAGGTCGGCCCTGAGTGAGGTCCTCATCAGCCAAATGATGTTTGGTGGAAATTGGCGGCAGGTGATCAAAAACAACGCTCTTCTTCAACTTCCAGATTGGTACATGGAAGGGCTTGTGAAGTATGCTGAAGGAAATGAAACCCCGTATACCGCTGCTCGAGTGCAGGATGGGATTGAATCGAGAATTTTTGAGAAATTCAACCGTTTGGAAGGAGAAGACGCCGCTTATGCCGGTTACGCTTTGTGGAAATATGTGGCCGATGTTTATGGGGAAAATGTGATCCCCAACATCCTCTACATGACGAAAATATCCCGAAACATTGAAAGCGGTTTTCTTTTTGTTTTGGGTACCAGTCTCGCTACCTTGAATAGCGACTTTTTGAATTATTACGATCGGCTTTATACTTCTCGAAGCGCTGTAAAACAGTTTCCCGACCTCGATCAACTCAGCCAGAAAAAAATCAAAGAAAAAAAACGCACCAAGCTCTTGGGAGAGGTCCATGTGAAGGCTAAAAAGGACTTGGAATACGATCAATTCAAACTCAGCCCTGACCAAGAATATTTAGCCTATACCACCAATGAACTCGGCCAAGTTAAAGTTTGGCTTTACCACATTCCATCGGGCAAGAAAAAACGCATCTTCAAGCATGGATATCCGCTGGAACGCTTGAATGACAGAAGCTATCCCGTTCTTGCTTGGCACCCGTCGAGCCTAATTCTCAGCTTTGTTTATGAGAAAAAAGGACGGGCTTTTATGGTGAACTACAACTTAGAGGAGAAGAAAAAGATTGAGAAAGAACTGTTTCGCATCGATAAGGTGATACACATGTCTTATGCACCGGATGGAAGACGAATTGTGTTTTCGGGAGTGAAAGAAGGACAGTCTGACCTTTACATGTACCAAACCATTGGGAACAATCAAACCCAGTTGACCAACGACATCTACGACGACCTTCAAGCTACTTTCATTCGAGATGGTAAGGCCTTAATTTTTGCTTCAAACCGAACGGATGACACCCTGAGAACCGATGATACCCAGGCTCCTTTTGCACTCAACAAAGACATTTTCATCCTTTCCTTAGAACCCGAAAGCAAGATCCTTGAACGGGTGAGCAACACGCCCGACGTGGATGAATATGCTCCCTTTGCGTATGATGAGGACCGATACACCTATTTGGCTCAAGAAGAAGGGTTTTCCAATCGCTATCTGGCCAAAATCGATAGCGCTATTTCTCGAATTGACACCACCATTCATTATCGTTTCTTTACGGTGAGTCAGCAAATCAGCGATTATTCCAAAAACCCCATTGCCTACGAATACCATCCTCGTGCGGAAAGCTATGGGCTTGTTTTTTATGAGAATGGTCACCCCACCTACTACCTTGAAGAAAAGGCACAAAATCCGAGCATACAGAATGGGACTGATCTCGGCCTTGTTATGGACACCGCCCTTCCCAAAGGCTTGGACGTACTCACCATTCCACCTAAACCTTTAGAGGAAAATCAGATCGACATTAATGACTACCGTTTTGAAGACGATGCTCGGGATTACACCTATGAAAAAGAACGCATTAGTTTGGGTGACATCACCACGCCGGCTGCTCAAGATACCACTAAAACAGAGGAAGTTTTTGAACTCCCAAAACCGCGAAACTACCGCCTCAACTTTGCTACTGACTATGTTTTGAGTCAGGTAGACAACCGTTTCAACAGCCAATTCTACCAGCGCAATACGGGTCCGAGCGCCACCTTCCCGGGAATATCAGGCTTGGTTCAATTGGGGATCTCTGATTTGTTTGAAGACTACAAGATTGTGGGTGGGTTTCGACTCTCTGCCTCCTTGAACAATTCGGACATTGGATTGAGTTATGAAGACCTTTCGAAGCGGGTAGATCGGCGAATGACCATCCAGCGTCAAGGCAACCGCATGGTTACTGACGATGGCTTCGGCATCACGGAAATGCAAACTTACAGTGCCGAGTATCAGTACAAATACCCCTTCAATGAATTGGCCAGTTTGCGCATCTCGGGAACTTATCGTTTGGACCGATCGGTAGCGTTGGCCACCGATATTTTCACCCTTGCTCAGGAGAATCAGCTCGATCATAATGTTGGTGTGAAAGTGCAGTACGTTTACGATAACACCATTGGGAAAGGACTCAACCTTTACAACGGGACACGCTATAAAATATGGGGTGAATATTTAAGAGATCCTTTCAATCGGGGTCGGGACGTGAAAGTGATTGGTTTGGATTTTCGTCATTACGAAAAAATTCACCGCAGCATGATTTTAGCCTTGCGGGTTGCCGGACACAGTTCATTTGGCCATCGTAACATCATAACTTATTTGGGAGGTGTGGACAACTGGTTGTTCCAGCGAATTGACGATGAAACGCCCATTCCAACTGGTGAAGATTACTACTTTCAAGCTTTGGGGAGCCCTGTTCGTGGATTTTTTGTGAATGCTCGAAACGGCAACAGCTTTGGGGTAGCCAATGCCGAAGTACGCTGGCCCATTTTTGATTACTTTCTGAATACTCCCATCAAATCAGACTTTGTTCAGAATTTTCAAGTCCTTGGTTTTGCTGATGTTGGCAGCGCTTGGACGGGAAGCAATCCTTACGATGAAGAAAACCAGTTCAACCAAGTCGTCTTGGAGCAAAATCCCGTAACCATCACCGTGGACAACAACCGAGAGCCCGTCATTTGGGGTTATGGTTTTGGGCTACGATCTCGCGTTTTGGGGTATTTCGTTCGAGCTGATTGGGCTTGGGGAGTGGATGATAATCGAGTGATGCCTCGGGTATTCCACCTTTCCCTCACCACCGACTTCTAGGAAGATTCCTTTACCTTTGAAAAAAAACACATGGAATTTGGCACAGTAATGATTCTCATTGCCATTGGATTAATGGCCGGAATGGTGAGTGGATTCATTGGAATTGGCGGCGGGGTGATTGTTGTTCCCGCGCTGGTTTACTTTTTAGGGATGACTCAATTTGAAGCACAAGGAACCAGTCTCGCTATGATGATTCCTCCCATTGGCATTCTCGGAGTGATGAACTATTACAAAGGTGGGCACATCAATATCAATTTTGCCATCGTTATTGCCGTCACCTTCATCATTGGCGGCTATCTTGGTTCGAAGCTCGCCTTGAAACTTCCTCCCGTAAAAGTGAAATTCATCTTTGGCCTAATTATGCTGTACGTTTCCGTACGTTTGTTGTGGACTTCAGGAATTAAACTCTTTGCAGAAAATGGATCTCAAATCGGAAATTAAAAGACTCGCCAAAGCCGGTTTTGAGCAAAGTAAAGCGTGGAGAAATCACCTTCATGCGCATCCAGAACTCAGCTTTCAAGAACACCAAACAGCTCAATTCATTGCGGAGCAGTTGCAGTCGATGGGCATCAAGTACCAAAGCGGCATTGCGGGCACAGGCATTGTTGCGCATATTGAAGGGAAAGAACCAAGCTCGAAGCTGTGTGCATTGCGAGCAGATATTGATGCTTTGCCCATTCAAGAGCTCAATGAAGTTCCACACAAATCGAAGGTAGATGGATTGATGCATGCCTGTGGTCATGATGTGCACACCTCCAGCCTTTTGGGAGCAGCCAAAATCTTAAACACCCTTAAAGAAGAAATCACCGGCAGCTTCCGGTTGATCTTTCAACCAGGAGAAGAAAAACTCCCGGGTGGAGCCTCTTTGCTTATTGAAGAAGGAGTCTTGAAGAATCCTGTGCCCAACAGCATCATTGGTCAGCACGTCTTCCCTGAGCTCAGTGCAGGTAAGGTAGGATTCAAATCGGGCATCTATATGGCCAGCGCAGATGAAATCCACCTCACCATCAAGGGAAAAGGCGGACATGCTGCCATGCCCCACAAGAATATTGACCCCATTCTAACTGCAGCGCGAATCATCACTGGCTTGCAAGAATTGGTGAGCCGCAAAAGCAACCCTGCCATGCCCACCGTTCTGAGTTTTGGCGCAATCAATGGTGGATTTGCCACCAATGTGACGCCGGAAGAAGTGCAGCTCATGGGTACCTTTCGGACTTTTGATGAAACGTGGCGCTTTGAAGCTCATGAATTCATCAAATCATTTATTCATGCGAACTGTGCAGCTGTTGGTGCGAAGGCAGACATCGACATTCGTGTAGGTTATCCGTGTTTGCACAACCACGAAGAAACCACCGCCATCAAAAAAGCACGAGCCATTGCATATTTGGGCGAAGAAAACGTTGTTGATTTGGACGTGCGCATGACCGCAGAAGACTTTGCCTACTACACCCACGAAATCCCCGGATGCTTTTACCGCTTGGGAACAGCAGCGAGCGATGGGCGCTTCAGTGCACCCGTGCACAATCCTCATTTTGACATCGACGAAACGGCCTTAGAAACGAGCATTGGCTTGATGGCTTGGCTGGCTTTGGACGAAGACTAGGCTTTTCTTTCCCTTCTCAAACCAACGAGCAACTGAGCGAAAAAGCCCTTGGGCATGTTTTCCACCCCTGGATAACCGAGACGGATATGGGCATCGTCATGAGGAATGGAAGCAGTACCAAAAATGTAATCCCACAAGCTGAGTGAAATACCGTAGTTGATGCCGTGTTTAGCGCCTTCAGGCAAGACGTAAACATGGTGCCAAAGGTGCATGACCGAGTTGTTGAAAATGTATTTTAACGGTCCCCAAGTGATGCGTACGTTAGCGTGGTTGAGGTGTCCTATGGTAATTGCGGCAAAGTGCACAATGAACGCTTGCTCAGGTTCAAAACCTCCTATGAGCATCACCCCCAAGGTTTTGAGTGGTTTATACAAAATGTTCTCCATCCAGTGGTAACGCAGGTGTGCAGCAAATCCCATCTCCTCAACAGAATGATGCACTTGGTGAAAACGCCAAAGAAATTCAAAGCGGTGTAAAGCCACGTGAGTAAGCCACTGCACAAAATCCAAAATCACGAAGAACACCAAAAGTTGAGCAATCACTCCCCACTGACGAATATCAATCAAAGCCAAAGACCCCATGCTGATTCCCCAATGGGCAAAAAGCGATTCTAGGAGTTGATAAAAACCTGAAATGGCCGCAGAAAAGAGGAAAAAGTTGAAGAACATGTAGAAGCCATCCAAAAAGAAATCTTTCCTAAACGCCTTTTGGTTTTTTCTCCAAGGGAAGGACAACTCCAAGCCCCACACTAGCAGGGAAATCAGGATGAGTGCGTAGAAATAGTTTTCGTACCACGGCACGTCGAAAAGGATCATTTTTCCTGTCCACTGCAGCGCACCAATGAAAGAACTCCAAATTACATCCATTTCCTATCAATTAGAACCGTGAAGATAAGTTCCCGAGCTCGAAGCCAAAGTAACAAAGGTCACAAAGCAGCACTTAACGCGCTTAATTCCCTACTTCACTAATGAATTTCACTCTCATGAGTCGCAACTCTTCTTCGGTAAAGTCGCCTTCGAACTCTTCTACGGCATCATCAATGCTGTCAGATTCGGCCTCCATGAAGTAGCCATAGATATCTTCTTGGGAGTCTTCATCCAGAATATCATCGATGTAATAGTCGATATTGATTTTTGTTCCTGACGCAACAATGGTTTCGATCTGTTCAATGATCTCCTCCGTCTTTTTACCCAAGGCATCAGCGATGTCTTCGAGAGGAAGTTTACGGTCGATGTTTTGGATGATGCTCACCTTGTTTCCTGACTTATTGACCATGGATTTCACCAACATGTCTTGGGCTCTCTCGATGTTGTTTTCTTCCACGTATTTTTTGATCAGAGCAATGAATGGAGCGCCAAACTTGCTTGCTTTACCCCGGCCCACTCCTCCAATCATGGTAAGCTCGTCGATATTAATGGGATAATTCACCGCCATTTCTTCGAGTGATGGGTCTTGAAAAATCACAAAAGGAGGCAAAGAGCGTTCGTTGGCTACCTTTTTTCGCAGGTCTTTGAGCATCCCGAAAAGTACTGGGTCTGCGGCACCACCGCTAGGCGCTTTGCTCACAGAAACCGCATCGTCCATATCGATATCGAAATCCACTTCTTTGATCAATTGGAAGCTCGTTGGGGTTTCAATGAATCGTTTTCCTTCAGCCGTTATTTTGAGCAAGCCGTAGGATTCCACTTCTTTTCTCAACAATCCATGCACCACACATTGGCGAACCACCGCGTGCCAAAACTTCTCTGTGTGTCCGCCACTCTCATTCCAAAATTCACTTTTTTCACCTTTGTAAGTATCGACCTCAGCACTAGAAATTCCACAAAGCACATTCACGATGTATTTGGCCTTGTGCATCTCTTTTTGCTCTTTCACCAATTTTAGGAGGCGGTGTACCTCTTCCTTCCCTTCAATTCGCTCTTTTGGATGACGGGTATTGTCGTCCATTTGGGCACCCGGACCGTTTACCTCGTCAAATTCTTCACCGAAATAATGCAGGATGAATTTTCTTCTCGACATCGAGGTTTCGGCATAGGCCATCACCTCTTGCAGGAGTTGCATGCCCACTTCTTGTTCTGCGATGGGTTTTCCTTGGAGGAATTTCTCCAGTTTTTCAATGTCTTTGTAGCTATAGAAAGTAATGCAGTGACCTTCTCCACCATCTCTACCCGCTCTACCCGTTTCTTGGTAGTAGCTTTCGAGCGATTTCGGCATGTCGTAATGAATCACAAAGCGCACATCTGGTTTATCGATTCCCATTCCAAATGCAATGGTCGCCACAATCACATCAACGTCTTGCATCAAGAATTGATCTTGGATTTTTGAACGCACATTACCGTCCATTCCCGCGTGGTAAGCGAGCGCTTTGATACCATTCACTTGGAGGGAACCCGCCAATTCTTCTACGCGCTTTCTGCTGAGGCAATAAATAATACCCGATTTTCCTTCGTTCTTTTTGATGTGTTGAACGATTTGACGGAGCACATCTTTCTTGGGACGCACTTCATAGTAGAGGTTCGGTCGATTGAAAGACGACTTGAAGAGTTTGGCATTGGACATTCCCAAGTTCTTCTGAATATCTTGCTGCACTTTAGGGGTGGCCGTGGCCGTGAGTGCGATGATGGGCACTTCAGCAATTTCGTCCACAATGCTCTTGATGCGTCGGTATTCCGGTCGGAAATCGTGTCCCCACTCTGAAATACAATGCGCCTCGTCAATCGCCACAAAGGAAATGGTTACCCCTCGAAGGAACTCAATGTTATCTGCCTTGGTGAGGGATTCTGGGGCAACATAGAGGAGTTTTGTTACGCCTGATTTCACATCGTTCAACACGCGTTGTGTTTCGCCTTTGTTGAGCGAAGAGTTCAGAAAGTGAGCCACACCATCGTCCTCACAAAACCCTCGAATTGCGTCCACTTGATTCTTCATCAAAGCGATAAGTGGAGACACCACAATGGCCACGCCCTTGCTCATGAGGGCAGGGAGTTGATAGCACATGGATTTACCTCCACCTGTTGGCATGATTACGAAAGTATCATTGCCTTCCAATAAGCTTTTGATCACCGCTTCCTGGTCACCTTTAAAGTTATCGAATCCGAAGTACTTCTTCAATGCCTCTTTCGGCATGAGCTCGGTTGTCGTCATATAGAAATTGCTACTTTTGCAGAATAAATATAACTCTTTTTTGTTGGTCAAAAACGGAAAGCAAAAGGAGTTTTTATCTTTTTTTCCCTGTGGAAACATCCAGCAAAATCCAATCCCTCGCCATCAAAACGCTTCAACTTGAAGCAGAGAGTGTTTTACATTTGAGCACTTTCATTGATGACGAATTTGAAAAAATCGTTGAACTCATCCATGCCTCCACGGGCAGACTTGTAGTAACGGGCATTGGGAAAAGTGCCAACATCGCTCAGAAGATGGTTGCCACTTTCAACTCCACGGGAACACCCTCGATGTTTATGCACGCGGCCGACGCTATCCACGGTGATCTGGGGATTGTACAGGAAGGAGACATTGTCATTTGCATCTCAAAAAGCGGCAATTCACCCGAAATAAAAGTCTTGGCACCCTTGGTAAAAAACATGGGAAATGTGCTCATTGGGATGGTTGGAAATTTGGGCTCTGATCTTGCCGCAAAAGCTGATTATATTCTGAACACAACCGTTCGAAAAGAAGCTTGTCCGAACAACCTCGCTCCCACTTCATCCACCACCGCCCAGCTTGCAATGGGAGACGCATTGGCCGTTTGTCTGATGGAAAAACAAGGATTTTCTGACAGAGATTTTGCCAAATATCACCCTGGAGGAGCACTTGGGAAGCGCCTTTTTGTGAAAATGAGCGACCTCTTGCCCGCCGAAAGTGCCCCAGCAGTTGAAGTGAGTGCCTCCATTCAGGAAGCCATTGTTGAGATCTCAGCCAAAAGGCAAGGCGCCACCGCTGTGATGAAACAAGGAAAATTATTGGGCATTGTTACCGACGGCGACCTCAGAAGAATGCTTCACGATGGAAAGAACATGTCCGAATTGGGCTTAACGGACATCATGAGCACCACTCCTAAAACCATTCGTGGTGAAGAGCTCGCAGTAGTTGGGTTTGAGATGATGGAAAAAAACAGCATCACGCAATTGATTGTTGTTGACCAAGACGGCGGGTATTTGGGAATCGTACATTTACACGATATCTTGAGAGAAGGGATTTATTAAACCTGGAGCGATGAGCGAAGAGAAAGAAATGGGGTTCCTCGACCACTTGGAGGAAATGCGAATGCGGATTATCCGTTCCATGATTGCCATTTTTGTGGTTGCCATGGGAGTTTTCACGGCCAAAGACATCGTTTTTGACAAAATCATATTTGGTCCGCACAAACCCGATTTCCTCACATTTCGCGCATTGTGCAAACTCTCCGAGTTGCTCGGTTTGGGAGATCAACTTTGCGTTACCGAAATCAACTATGAGATCATCAACACTACAATGGTGGGGAATTTTACCGCTCACATCATTGTGAGTTTGATTGGCGGTTTTATTGTTGCGTTCCCCTTCATCTATTATCAAGCGTGGGCATTCGTTAAACCTGGCTTGAAGCAAAAAGAAGTGCAAAACGTTCGGGGTGTCGTGTTCTGGGCCTCTTTCCTCTTCTTTTCGGGAGTACTTTTTGGCTACTACATCATTTCCCCGCTCTCACTTCAATTTCTTGGGAATTATGAGCTGGGAGAAGTGCTCACTAAAACCACTGTAATGTCTTATATGAAGACCGTTGCCAGCATCACCTTGGCCGCCGGACTCATATTCCAACTGCCCGTATTGGTTTATTTTCTCACCAAAATTGGGATCGTAACGCCTGAGTTATTGAAAAAATTCCGCAAGCATGCCTTGGTGGCCGTTTTGGTGCTCTCTGCCATCATTACTCCTCCAGACGTTGCGAGTCAAGTACTTGTGGCCGTTCCTGTGCTCTTCCTTTATGAAATCAGCATTGTGATTTCGCGCCGAGTTATTCGGAGCAAAAAGGCCATTGTGAAGGCCTAACCCCACACAAATTGTGGATAAATGAGGTCAAACATGAGCACAAAAACGAGCTATCTTGTCGTTCTTCGTAAATTGTTCCAAGATCGATGTCAGTAAACACCTCCATACTCCGCATTTTTTTCCTGGTGAGCAGCTTCTTTTTTGCGCTTGTTTGCTTGGGACAAAAGACCAAGGTGAGCGGAAAAGTAACTGACGCGGAGACTGGCGAACCCCTGCCCTTTGTCAACATCCTTTTTAAAGGAACAAAATCGGGCACCATCACCGATCTCGATGGATATTACAGCATCGAAACCTACTATGCCTCCGATAGTTTGAAGGCCTCATTCATTGGTTACGAAACCAAAACTTTGAAGGTGCGCCGCGATCAAGAACAGCAACTCGATTTTCAACTTCAAATTTCAGCCATTCAGCTTGAAGTAGCCGAAATTCGGCCAGACGAAGCCGAAAACCCCGCCTTTGCCATCATTCGGGGAATATTGAGGAACAAGGACATCAACAACCGTGAAAAGCTGAAAGCCTATGAATACGAGGTGTATAATAAAGTGGAGTTCGACCTCAACAACTTGAGTGAAGAATTCATGGAACGGAAGATCTTCAAACCCTTCCAATTTGCGTT
Source organism: uncultured Comamonadaceae bacterium (assembly GCA_964649515.1). Taxonomy (GTDB): domain Bacteria; phylum Bacteroidota; class Bacteroidia; order Flavobacteriales_D; family Sanyastnellaceae; genus CALKGK01. The sequence goes on from CAZYPV010000002.1 coordinate 45,111, forward strand.
TGACAACCTCGACAGCTCTGAGGAAAAGGTGTATCTACCGGTATTTATGACCGAAAATCTCTCCAACTTTTACTACCGAAAAGACCCCAAAACAAGCAAAGAAGTCATTAATGCAGCACAGGTTTCTGGGATTGAAAACAACTCTGTGAATCAATTTCTGGGCGACATGTACCAGAACGTGAACATTTATGACAACAACATCATCGTCTTTGGCAAGAGCTTCGTTTCACCGGTATCCAATTCAGGATTTGCCTTTTACGACTATTATCTGTTGGACAGTACCTTGATTGGCGACAAGTGGTGCTATCAAATCAAGTTTCAGCCCAAGAGAAAACAAGAACTTACCTTCAACGGCGATTTTTGGGTGAACGATACCACCTACGCCATCAAACAAGTCGATGCGCGCATTGCCGAAGATGCCAACATCAATTGGATCCATGGACTCCAAGTGCAGCAGAGCTATGACGAAGTGGAGCCCGAAGTTTGGATGCTCACCAAAGACCGCTTGGTGGTGGATTTCAATGTGGCTGATAAAACCATGGGATTCTATGGTAGAAAGACGACGACTTACAAGAACTTTGTGATCAATGAACCGAGAAGCGATGAGTTTTACAAAGGCATATCGGACATCATTGTGAGCGACGGAGCCGGTGAACGCGACGCGACATTTTGGGACGAGCACCGGCACATTGAGCTGAGTGAGAACGAAAAATCGGTTTACCAATTGGTGGACAGCATTCAGAACATCCCTCAATTTCGAACCATTGCAGACATCATTACCTTGTTTGTTTCTGGATATAAACAAGTAGGTAAATTTGAAATTGGTCCTTACTACACCCTTTATAGTTTCAACCCTGTGGAAGGTCACCGTTTCCGATTGGGAGGAAGAACGTCGAATTCCTTTAGCAAGCGAGTGATGCTCGAAGGATACACCGCCTATGGTTTGCGCGATCAACGCTTTAAATATGGAGGAGGTGTGTGGTTGATGCTCTCCAAACAACCCAGGGTTCTCCTTCGCGTCGAAGGCAAAAAAGATGTTGAACAACTGGGGGCTTCTTCAGGAGCTTTTCGGGAAGACAATGTATTGAGTTCTGTTTTCCGGAGAAATCCTGCCAACAAGCTCACCAATGTGCTTGAAGGAAAAGTCACCTTTGAGAGGGAGTGGTTTTATGGCTTGAGTAACCAGCTCATTTTCACCCATCGTGTGCTTCGACCTCTGGGCGCTTTGAATTATGAACGCTACAACGACGCCAATAAATCGAGCGTTGTGCCCGTTGGACGACTCATCACCAGTGAGATCACCTTATATACCCGTTTTGCTTATAAAGAGAAGTACGTATCGGGAGAATTCGAGCGCGTAAGCTTAGGAACCAAATACCCCACCTTGGAACTTGCTTTGAGCAGCGGTTTGGAAGGCGTTTTGGGAGCCGAATACGATTACAGAAAAGTGGTTTTCCGTGTTCGAGACAAACTGCGCTTTGGTCCGTTTGGATATGCCAAACTCTCTGTGGAAGCTGGGAAGTTTTTCGGACAATTGCCCTACCCTCTCTTGCAACTGCATCAAGGAAACGAAACCTTCTTCTATGACGAGACCGCCTTCAACACCATGAATTTCTTTGAATTTGTGAGTGATGAGTGGGTAAGCGCTGGCATCTCCTATCACTTGGAAGGCTTGTTTTTGAATAAAGTTCCTCTTTTTCGTAGGCTGAAGTGGAGAGAAGTAGTGAGTGCCAAAGGGGTACTTGGACGGTTTGACCCGAGGAATGAGAATGAACTGCTCCTTGCCGGAACCAACACCAACACCTTTGAGGGAAACAAGCCCTTCATGGAAGGAGCCATTGGAGTGGAAAACATCTTTAAAGTATTGCGGATTGATGGTTTGTGGAGATTGTCTTATCTGGACAATCCCGACATTGTGAAATTCGGAATTCGCGCCAAACTACAAATTGACTTTTAATGCAATTACGAGCGGAGAACATTGTTAAGAAATATGGGAAGCGTACCGTGGTGAAGGGCGTTTCTTACCACGTTAATCGCGGAGAAATTGTGGGATTGTTAGGTCCTAACGGCGCCGGAAAAACGACCTCCTTTTATATGACTGTTGGGCTCGTAACCCCCAACGAGGGAAAAGTATTTTTAGACGATCGGGAGATTACCCAAGAACCCATGTACCGCAGAGCACAATTGGGATTGGGTTACCTGCCCCAAGAACCCAGTGTTTTTCGCAAATTGAGTGTTGAGGAAAACATCTTGGCCGTCCTTCAAATGACCAAGTTGAGCAAAAAAGAACAACTGGAAAAACTGGAAACTTTGATTGGCGAGTTCAGCTTGGGACATGTTCGTGGAAACAAGGGGGACTCCTTGAGTGGTGGCGAGCGGAGGAGAACCGAAATAGCTCGTGCACTGGCTACCGACCCCAATTTCATTCTTCTTGACGAGCCCTTTGCAGGCGTTGACCCCATTGCTGTGGAAGACATTCAGGGAATTGTGGCCCGGCTCAAAGACCGCAACATTGGCATTTTGATCACTGATCACAACGTACAGGAAACCCTGAGCATTACAGACCGCGCATACCTTCTTTTTGAGGGCAACATTTTGCGGGAAGGCACCGCCGAAGAACTCGCTGCAGATGAGCAAGTTCGTCGGGTTTACCTTGGTCAGAATTTTGAATTGCGAAGAAAAACCTTCGAATAAAGTTTAGGCCTCTCTCATTTCGAGCAAGCGCTTCACGTATTTGCCTACAATATCAAACTCAATGTTTGCCGTGCTTCCGGGAGAAAATGCGTGGAAGTTGGTTTCTTCCCATGTGTAAGGAATGATGGCCACACTGAAACCGGTTTTGTGTGAATCGACCACCGTTAGGCTCACTCCATTCACAGTAATAGATCCTTTTTCTACCGTCACCTGATCAACCCCTTCAGCAAATTCGAAGTGCACCTTCCAACTGCCTGCCTCATTTTCAACTTTCACCACCTTGGCCGTAGTATCCACATGTCCTTGAACGATGTGTCCATCCAAACGCCCGTTCATTTGCGTGCAGCGTTCCACATTCACTTTATCTCCCACTTTCCACTCGCCTAAATTGGTTCGGTCCATGGTTTCTTTGATGGCGGTAACCACATATTCATCACCTTCAATACCCACCACCGTTAGGCAACAACCATTGTGCGCAACACTCTGGTCAATCTTGAGTTCGTGGGTGAGGGATGATTTTATGGTGAAGTGAACATTCTTTTGGTCTTGTTCAATGGCTTTTACCTCGCCAAGGGTTTCGATTATTCCTGTAAACATTTCTAGTTGGTACTTTGATTTGACCCTCCTAACACTTGAACGTACCCGCTTGTTTCCTCGGGCACGATCCCCGATAGACGAATGGTGTTGATCGTGATGGTGTAATAGTACACCCCATCGCTCACCACATTGTTGGATTCATTGTCTTTTCCGTCCCACAAAATAGCAGGGTCTTGGGTTTCGAAAACCACATCTCCCCACCGATTAAACACCTTCAAGTCAATGCTTTCTACAAACTTGAACGGGAACGGCTGGAATAAGTCGTTTTGACCATCGTTGTTGGGAGTGAAAACATTGGGCAAGACGTAAAACGGACAATTATCGGCACAAAGCACCTCTGAAAATTCACTTTCATTTTGATTCAGGATGCCGTCAATGTCTGGCAACAAAGAGTCCAACGCAGTAACGGCAAAGCACCCTGCAATGCTTCCTTCCAAACCATCGGCGTTGAAAGTAAAGGTGGTATCGTTTGGGTCAAAATACGAAGCAAGCAAAGTGAGCTCTTCTTCAGAAGTTGGGGCGTAATAAATGTTGTAGCCCGTTACATCATCAGCACAAGAATTGTTTGGGTTGTTCCAAGTCAACTCGGTGAGCTCCAAAGAACAGTCTGCATTGATCTCCAAGCTCGGTGAACAAGGAGGGGTAAGATCAATGGGTTTGCCGCAACGTTCTTGTGACTTGTTCAGCAAAGGGTCGATGATGGATGGGTCGCCATAGGTTCCTGAAGACTCCACATAATAGCAGTACACCACGTTGTTGATCAGACCCGTATCGGTATAAAACGGTTCGTTGGAACTCCCGATGAGCTCAAAATCGGCCAAATCATTGTTGAATCGGTACACCGAGTACTCTTGATTCATCCAAGGCACTGCGAGATTGATGGCGATGGTGAGTTCGTTATCGTCTGGGATCAATTCCAAGAACATGCTCGACGCAGTGGAGCTGGACTGCACCAATTCATCATCACTCCAAAACTCCACACGGTAAGCATGGGCGGTATTTTCGGTGTCCAAGCCAAGATGGGTGAAAACCGTATCGGGGTTGATTACCTCTGCTTGCAATCCCGTTTCTAAAATCAATTCTTGCGCATTTCCGAAGCCTTCTGCATGAAAGAGGCGGTAGCGATATGGCCCAGGGAAAACCTCTGTGTCCAACTCTCCCGGCGGCGACCAAGCAAGGTAAATCTCTCCTTCTGTTTCATCGGTACTTTCCACAGAAACATTAGTAATCACCGGGGCTTCTTTGTTGAGGAAACCGCAAAATTCTTCGCTTGCAAGAGAAACGGCGCCATTCGGAAAACAGGTAACCACCATGTAACAATACTGTCCGCCAAAGAACACATCATCATCCACAAAAGAAGTTGAGGTCAATCCATCCACCTCACCAATGAATGAGTAGCCGGTGTATTCGGGCACTCCGATTTCACAATTCTCCGGGTCGAAACCAAATTCCCCCAGTCGTCTGTAAATTTTATACGAACCTTGACCCAGCTCCGCTTGAGAAAAAATACCAATGCAAGGTGTAGGATCCCAAGAGAGCTGGAAAGCATTGCCATCGGGCTCTGCCACAGGGTTTTCTACCGGTGGACCAACGACCGTGATGTTCCACGTTTCTAAGTCAGTTAGTGGAACCTGATTCCCCGTATCTTCCGCCCGAAAAACCACTTGATAAGGACCTGGACGAACCTCTTCGCACTGAGGAAGCCATGAAAAAGTACCGTTATTGTTTCCGTTAAAGTTAAAATTGGCCACATGTTCTGTTTCTGACATGGGACCACCAATGGCCGAAATCAGCACCGGGTCATTGTCTGGATCTGTTGCTGTAACATCAATAGTTAGCAAGTTTCCTGCCTCCACACAAACGTCGCTGAAAAGGGGAAGTTCTGGCGGATTATTCGTGCAATTTTCCACCGTAATCTGCATATCACGAACAACATCTCCCACTTTAATCAGCACTCCGTTGACCAACCTCCATTCTTCAATCAAGATCCCAATATTGTATTCCCCCACTTGGAGGGGCACGTCCCATTCCACATTTCCGGTATTGGGGTCGATGGAAAAAGTGTCGTTGCCGGGATCCACCTCGTCGGGAGGCACATATCCCAACACCGGCTCATAATTCTGTCCCAAACAAGGCACCAAGCTGTAGGTAAGCAAGTCGCCATCGGGATCATAAGCGGCAGGATTGTGCACCCAAAGCTTGTTCAAACAAGCCCTTTCTTGCGCAGGATTGAGCAAAACAACGCTGCTGTTGTGTCCGGTTTGCGGGTTGATGATAAGGGTCGTTTCAATGGTAAAAGGCACCTGAACCGAACCCGGAATGTTCAATACGTTCTCATTTCGGTTGGGATCGAGCACCGACAAGGTGAAAATTCCCGGACCGCCATAGGTGTGAACTCCTTTATAGGTATTGATTTGTGAATCGTTGGAGAGAAACTGAATGGGCAATTGCCTTGGAAGACTGTCAAGGGTGGCTCCTTCGGGAATATCTCCCCAGTTGATCGAAAGCCACGGTCGGTCTGCAATTACTGAGGTCTTCGTGTAAGTCGTAATCGTAATCTCGTACGTAAACCCTGAAATGTGTTCATAGGTGATTTCTCCTGCCCTATTGTGCGTGGCAAAACTCGCATAAGCAGCGAGCAACAGGGAGAAAAGCATAAAAATGCGTCGGAGAAAAATCATAGTAAACAAGATACAAGTTTTGGCGAGGATCCCCTCTCAATACCAAACAAAAATGCGTTAAAAATATTATCTACTCCCGCTAATTTGTGGCGGTTGTCACAATTAGACTAATTTTATCGCAAAATGTTTACCGATGGGAGTGAAATTTAGGAAAGTTAAGGAGATGGCGTCTGGATTCGAATTGAATTTAATCAGTTCAAAAGGACCGTGGAAAAAGGAATTGGGAAAGCACAAAGCGGCCATTGAAGCAGGATTGGAGAAGAAGCGCTCCATCCTCACACTTCCCGAAGGTGACCGACTAATTTACATCGGGCTTTTGTCGGATGACATGTCCAGTGCCGAAGAGCGAGAAAGCGTTCGAAACTTGGCTCATCAAGTCTTCTCTCGTGCAAAAGAAGAAGGTGTGGACAAAGTATTTGTGCGCAACCTCACCACGAAAGAAGAAAGCAGTTTACTTTTTGCTGAAGGCTTCGGTTTGAGCGCTTACGAATTCCTTCATCACCGAAAAGACGCGGCAAAAGCGGCACATGGAATTGGTGAACTTTGTTTTGTGGAGGATTCCATCAGCCCGAAAAAACTACAAGAACTCCAAGCCCAAATCAACGCGACGCTATGGGTACGTGATTTGGTGAATGAGCCGCTCTCTCACATGACTGCTATCCACCTTGCTCAGGCATTTGAACGCAAAGGAGAAGAAGACGGATTTAGCGTAAACGTGCTGAACAAGAAAAAGATTGAATCGCTCAAGATGGGCGGATTATTGGCCGTGAACAAAGGCAGTATTGACCCGCCAACATTCAGTATTCTAGAATGGAAGCCCAAGAAAGCCAAAAACAAAAAGCCCGTTGTTTTGGTGGGGAAAGGAGTGGTTTATGATACTGGCGGACTCAGTCTCAAACCTACGGCAAACAGCATGGATTTGATGAAAAGTGACATGGCAGGTGCAGCCATGATGGCCGGAGTTGTATCTGCCGCTGCTCAGGCCAAATTGAATGTTCATATCATTGCATTGATCCCCGCTTCTGACAATCGGCCGGGAGGGAATGCCTATGCACCCGGAGACATCATTACCATGTTTGATGGCACCACCGTAGAAGTGTTGAACACCGATGCGGAAGGCCGACTTCTTTTGGCGGATGCTTTGAGTTATGCGAAGAAGTACGATCCTGAATTGGTGCTGGATGCCGCTACTTTAACGGGAGCCGCGGTTCGAGCCATAGGAACTTTTGCCAGCGCCATTATGGGTACTGCAGGCAACAAAGTGATCCAACAACTTCAAGCCAGCGGAGAGCAAACCTACGAGCGCGTTGTTCCCTTTCCGCTTTGGTCAGACTACGGCAAAGAAATGAAAAGCACCATTGCTGATTTGAACAATTTGGGAAGTGGTCTTGCCGGACAAATCACTGCTGGGAAATTCTTGGAGCATTTCACAGATTATCCTTGGGTGCACATTGATATCGCCGGCCCCAGCTTCCTTTCCAGTGCGAACACCTATCGTCCAAAAGGAGCCAGTGGTGTTGGAGTTCGTCTATTGTTTGACTTTTTGAAAAACATGAAATAAATGAGTTCAGAGCAAGATAAAGTTCGAATAGGAATTACCGTCGGTGATCCTGCGGGGATCGGCATTGAAACCATCATCAAAGTTTTTTCAGACCCTCGAATGGTCGAAATGTGCTGTCCCATCATCTATGGAAATGCAGAACTCTTGAAGCAGCATCGACGTGCCAACAACCTTCCTGAATTCAAGCATCAAGCCGTTTCTTCTGCCGATGAAGCGAGAAACAAAACAGTCAATGTGATCAATGTTTGGGAGTCGGACAAAGAAGTTGAATTGGGAGTAGCAAAAAAAGAAAATGGGAATCTCGCTTTTGAATCATTGAAAGCAGCCGTTACCGACCTTGCCTCTAACAAAATTGACGCCCTCGTAACTGCCCCCATCAACAAAGACGTGATGCAGAGCGAAGCCTTTGATTTCCCTGGTCATACCGAATATTTGGCCTCCATGAGCAACGTAGAAGATTGTTTGATGTTTTTGGTAAGTGAACGGATGCGGATTGGTGTGGCCACCGGACATGTTCCCATTAAGGATGTAGCCTCAAAGCTCAGTACTGAAGGAATTTTGAAGAAGTTGGAACTGATGCATGAAAGTTTGCTTCGCGATTTTGGTGTAGCGAGTCCGAAAATTGCTGTTCTGGGCTTGAACCCACATGCGGGCGACAATGGTTTATTGGGTGAAGAAGAAAAAACCATCATCCAGCCTGCCATTCGATCTGCTCAAGAATCGGGTAAATTGGTTTTTGGTCCGTATGGTGCTGATGGATTTTTTGGAACGAACCAATACAAGCATTTTGACGCCACATTGGCCATGTATCACGATCAAGGTTTAGCTCCCTTCAAGGCACTTGCGTTTGAAGACGGCGTGAACTTCACCGCAGGCTTACCCATTGTGAGAACCAGTCCCGACCACGGAACCGCTTATGACCTTGCTGGGAAAGGGGAAGCTGACCCATCGAGCATGCGCCATGCCGTTTATATGGCTTGCGACATCTACAAGAATCGAAAAGAATACAAAGACCTCAGCGCTAATCCGCTACAAAAACAACAACGCGAGCGAAAAAAGGAACATTAGAACCTTTTGATATTCAGGGATTAGTTATATCTTTGCGCTCCTATTTTTAAAACATGGATCCATTTAAACAATATAAGATTCCCTTCGTGGGATTGAGTGTTGGGAGACATGAGTATGAGTTTGATCTCACGGAAGCGTTCTTTTCTTTGTTTGAGTTTGGCGAAATTGAAGTTTCGGAAATTCATGTGGACTTGGTCTTGGAGAAAGGCGCAAACATGATGACGCTTGACTTTGATGTATTTGGAACGGCAGAGCAAGCCTGTGACCGTTGTGGAGACCCCATTACTGTAGATTTGGACGGTGAATACCGTTTGATTGTGAAGTTTGGAGACACCACGGATCGGAATAACGATGAAATTCTCATCTTGGGCACGGCAGAATACGAACTGGATTTGAGTCAATACTTGTACGAATATGCGCAGTTGAGTTTACCTGTTAAACGGGTACATGAAAACCGCGAAGATTGCAATGAGGACATGATCAATTTAATTGATGATTACTCACTAGATGAAGAAAAGTCCGATCCCAGGTGGGACGCATTAAAAGGTTTGAAGTAAAACAATAGAGATGGCACATCCTAAGAGAAAACAGTCGAAAACACGTACAGCGAAACGCCGTACCCACTACAAAGCTGAAACCGCAAGCGTTTCAATTTGCCAAACTACTGGCCAGCCACACCTTCGTCACCAGGCGCACTGGTATGACGGAAAGTTGTACTACAAAGGCAAAGTAGTGATGGAAAAAGAGATGAGTGCATAATTGCTCCATCGATTGTATTAAAGACATTTCCTAAAGGGAGCTCCATGCTCCCTTTTTTCGTTGTGTCTGATTAGATCTAATTCAAAACCGTACATTTGTTCCTTATCCAAAGATTGCAAGGAAAAATACCGCTGAACAATGTCTAAAATTACTGCAGCAATTACCGCCGTGGGTGGTTTTGTACCCAAAGATATTCTGACCAACAAGGACCTGGAAAAGATGGTGGACACCACCGACGAGTGGATCAAAACCCGAACGGGAATTGAACAACGTCACATCTTGAAAGAAGCGGGAGCTGCAACTTCTGACTTGGGGGTTGGTGCTGTTCAGGACCTCCTCAAGAAACGGGGAATTGCTCCGGAAGAAATTGACCTGCTCATTTGTTGTACCGTAACTCCCGATATGGCATTTCCGGCCACAGCAAACATCATTTGCGATAAGATCGGTGCTAAAAACGCATGGGGCTTTGACCTTGGAGCGGCTTGTTCTGGATTTCTCTATGGCTTGACCACAGCAACAAAATTCATTGAAACAGGAACCCACAAAAAAGTATTGGTGGTTGGTGCAGACAAGATGTCGTCCATCGTTGATTACACCGATCGCACCACCTGCGTGATTTTCGGTGATGGTGCTGGAGCTGTATTGCTAGAACCGAGTGAAGAAGAAGTTGGGGTATTGGACTCAAAGCTCTACAGTGATGGTTCCGGAAGAGTGTATTTGCATCAAAAAGCAGGAGGATCTTTGAAACCTGCGAGTCATGATACGGTGGATGCCAAAGAACACTTTGTTTTCCAAGATGGTAGACCTGTTTTCAAAGCCGCAGTGACGAACATGGCCGATGTATCGGCTGAAATCATGGAGCGCAATCAATTGACCGCGGATGACGTTGCTTACCTCGTTCCGCACCAAGCGAACCTTCGCATTATTGATGCCACTGCCCGACGCATGGGCGTGAGTGATGATAAGGTAATGATCAACATCCAGAAGTATGGCAACACCACCTCTGGAACCATCCCACTTTGTTTGAACGACTGGGAGAAAAAGTTGAAAAAAGGAGATAATATTGTCCTTGCTGCCTTTGGCGGTGGATTTACATGGGGCGCTGTTTACGTAAAATGGGCCTATAACGCGTAAAGTCAACCTTCTAAAAAATGGTTAACTTTCGCTCACCTTAAAAACCGATTATGAACTTAAATGAGATTCAGGATTTGATCAAGTTTGTATCAAAGTCCGGTGTTACAGAGGTTGAAATTGAAAAGAAAGATTTCAAGATAACGATAAAGTCTGACTCCAACCCAAAACGCAGAAGAGGCGCTGCTAGCGAACCCGAAACCGTGGTTCAGCACATGCCAATGGCGATGCCACAAATGCAAGCCATGGCCATGCCACAGATGCCTGCTTCGGCACCTGCTCCTGCGGCTCCAGCTCCTGCAGCAACACCTGCAGCAGAGGCACCTGCGCAAGACAGCAAACACGTTGAAATTAAGTCGCCAATGATTGGGACTTTCTATCGCAAGCCCGCACCCGATAAACCCGCTTTTGTTGAAGTAGGAGACATGGTTCAAAAAGGCGATGTTGTTTGCATCATTGAAGCCATGAAGCTCTTCAATGAAATTGAAGCTGAAGTGAGTGGTAAATTGGTGAAAGTCTTGGTGGATGAAAATTCACCTGTTGAGTACGACCAAGCGCTCTTCATTATTGATCCATCGTAAGCGACAGCTTGCCAAAAAGATCCATTATGTTTAAGAAAATCCTCATTGCCAATCGAGGCGAAATTGCTCTGCGTGTTATTCGCACATGCAAAGAAATGGGCATTCGCACGGTTGCGGTCTATTCAAAAGCAGATGCTGATAGCTTGCATGTTCGTTTTGCTGATGAAGCGGTATGCATTGGTCCTGCTTCCAGCTCGGAGTCCTATCTCCGAATCCCGAACATCATCGCTGCTGCAGAAATCACCAATGCTGATGCTATTCACCCAGGGTATGGTTTTCTCTCTGAAAACGCTCAATTCTCAAGGGTTTGTGCTGAGAACAACATCAAGTTTATTGGAGCTAGTCCTGAGATGATCGACGCCATGGGCGACAAAGCTTCGGCCAAAAAGACCATGAAAGATGCTGGTGTTCCCACCATTCCGGGTTCTGAAGGCATCCTCGAAAGTTTTGAAGAAGCGCAGCGCATTGCCAACGAAATTAAATACCCCATCATGCTCAAGGCGACTGCCGGAGGTGGTGGTAAAGGGATGAAAATGTGCCGCAATGACGAAGAGCTCAAGCAGGGCTGGGAAACCACGCGAAGAGAAGCTGGTGCTGCATTCGGTAACGACGGTATGTACATGGAGAAATTCATCGAAGAACCGCGTCACATCGAGATTCAGATTGCGAGCGACAAGAATGGTAAAGCATGCCACCTCTCTGAACGAGATTGCTCCATCCAGCGTCGTCACCAAAAGTTGGTGGAAGAAACCCCTTCTCCTTACATGACTGATGAGCTCCGTGAAACCATGGGCCAGGCAGCCATTCGCGCAGCAGAAGCAGTGAAATATGAAGGAGTTGGAACCGTTGAGTTTTTGGTGGATAAGAACCGCGATTTCTACTTCATGGAAATGAACACCCGTATTCAAGTGGAGCATACCATTACTGAAGAAGTGGTGAACTATGACCTCGTGAAGGAGCAAATCAAACTCGCAGCGGGTAAACCGATTTCGGGTAGAAACTACTATCCTAAGATGCACGCCATTCAGTGCAGAATCAATGCAGAAGATCCCCACAAAGGATTCATTCCGAGTCCGGGCAAAATCACCGATTACCACGCACCTGGCGGACACGGGATTCGGGTTGACACGCACGTTTATGCTGGATATGTGATTCCTCCTTATTATGACTCAATGGTATCCAAATTGATTACCGTTGCACAAACCCGAGAGGAAGCCATTAAGAAAATGCAGCGTGCCTTGGATGAATACATCATCGAAGGAGTAAAAACCACTATTCCTTTCCATCAAGCACTCATGAAGAATGAGCAATTTAGAGAAGGCGACTTCACCACGAAGTTTTTGGAAAGTTTTGAGTTTTAATCGCGCATACGACGCACAATATTTGTGGTAGAAAAGCCATCCACTAAGGGAATGGCGATCACTTCACCACCGGAAGCTCTGACCTCAGTAGAACCGACCATATAGGTCTTTTTACTGGGGTCAGTTTCATTGGGGTCATAGTCTCCACCTTTCACCAGTACATCCGGCTCCAGCGCTTTGATCAGGTCTAGTGGAGTATCCTCTCCGAAAACTACTACCGCATCGATGGCCTTTAGTGCCATGAGCACCCCTTTTCTTGCATGTTCTGGGTTGATCGGCCTTTCTGGGCCCTTATTCAGTCTGCGAACGCTTTCATCACTGTTCAAGCCAAGCACCAACTTATCGCCTTGTGCCTTCGCCGCCTCGAGGTAGGTAACGTGTCCCAAGTGCAGGATATCAAAAACCCCGTTGGTAAAAACCACCTTTTGCTGATCTGCTTTCCAGGCTTTGATCTGCTTTTGAACTGCTTCCAAATCGCTCATTCTGCCAAGGGAGTTTGTTCCTTATCTTTTTTCAAGCGAACCGCGAGTAGCGCGATGTATGCGATTCCACCCGTGATGACAATCATTCCTGTTTGAATCACCCAAATGATGTTGGCCACTGCAAACCCAAGATCACCATCATGGCCCAGCGCTTGAAAGCCCAGTTTAACCGCGAATTGATAGGAGCCAATACCTCCAGGAGCAGGGATGATCATCCCCAAGCCGCCCGCTACCATAATGAATAGGCATTCGAACACGGAAAAATCTTGTGTTGCCGGAACTGATTTATAGATGACGTAAGCCATGAAGAAATACATCACCCAAATGAAAACAGTATGGCCAATGAAAGCCCATTTGTTTTTCATCTTTCGGATGCTTTTGAGTCCGTTCAGCACCCCTTTCAAAAACCCAATTACTTTTTGTCCAAAAGCCGTTTGGGCGATGGTTTTTCTCAAGATCAAGAAAAGCAGCACTGCACTCACACCAGCGATGGCCAATGGCCATGGAAAGCCGCCCTCACCGAACTGAAAGCTCTTGCTCATTTGCAGAAAAGCATCCAAGTTGCTCACCACTGCAATGCTCATGAAAAGGATGAGCATCACAAAATCTACGATTCTTTCTGAGACCACTGTGCCGAAAAGTTCGTCTACCGGCACATCATCGGTTTGATTCAAAGCAGCACACCGCGCCAATTCGCCCGAACGCGGAACAAAGGTATTGGCGAAATAAGCGAAAGCCACCGCGTGGATGCTGTTCCAAGATTTGGCCTTGTATCCCAAGGGTTCCAGAAGGTGGAGCCAACGCATCCCCCTACTCACAATGGCCAAATAGCCCATGACAAAAGAAGCTACAATACCTACCCAATGGGCGCTCTGCATATCTTCCCAAAGTTTCTCCTTGTCGTCCACAGAAGTATAAACTTGGTAAAACAGCACCACTCCAATCGCTAAGAAGAGCAGGTAAGTGAGTACTTTCTTCAGCTTTTTATTCAAGGTGTCAAGATTTTATTGGTTGATGTATCTGGGAAGACAACTGCAGGCTTAAAAGACTTGGCCTCCTCTGCGTCCATCCAGGCGTAGGCAATCAGAATCAGGATGTCTCCAACCGCCACTTTTCGGGCAGCGGCTCCGTTCAAGCAAATTTTTCCAGACCCTCGCTCTCCCGGAATGGCGTAGGTTTCCAATCGCTCACCGTTGGTGACGTTAACAATCTGGATGCGTTCTCCCTCAATGAGTTTCGCAGCGTCCATCAAATCCTCATCGATGGTGATGCTTCCGATATAATGCAACTCCGCTTGCGTTACAGTGACGCGGTGGAGTTTCGACTTCATAATGTTCACTAGCATCTGGCAAAAATACGGTTTTTGAACGGGACATTTCGATCAATTTGACACGGCAAAAATGATCTCGGTTCTACGGTTCAGAGCGTGCTCCTCTTCTGTGCATTCTACCTCATCAGTACACCCATTCAAAAGCAGCGTTTCTCCCATTCCTTTGGCTTGAATTCTCGCTGGATCGACACCAAGTTGAGACAGATAGTTCTGTGTCGAAAGTGCTCTTTTATTGGACAAATTGAGGTTGTACTCGTTGGTACCTCTTGAATCGGTATGACTGGAAATTTCAATGCTCAAATCAGGATTTTTTGCCAAAATGCTCGCCAAACGTTCCAAGCGTTCTTTTGCCTCTGAGGTGAGTTCGAATTGATCGAATTCAAAATAAATGCTTTGGAAAACAAAGACCTCGCTCTTTCGAATAACGATGGGCTCTCCCGTTTCATTGGTCAGCCGAAGTGCTTCGGTATCTTTCACTCTTTCATAGAACCCTTCACCTGCCTCAATGGGGATCACCACCTCACGGTCGCCATCCATCACCACCATGGTAAATTTTTCCTCCCGTTCATCCAAGCGAAAACGATAGCTGGAGCGGGGTGTCAACTCATCAAAACGAAAATCGCCACCTTCTCGTGTATAGGCGATCTCAAGGAGTTCACCGTCCTCATCAACAATATAAATGGGCGTTCCCTTTTTCACAGGAAGTGAAGCTTCATTGCGCAATTCTCCTTGAATCTCTACGATGAGCAGCTCGCTCTCATCCTCATTTTCGAGGAAGGCCAATTGTTCCATTTCATCTGTAGGCAGGGCCTCGAAAAGGAAAAACCCATCCAAACCGGGCCTTAAAACCAAAATACGTTCTCCTCTTTCGTTTAGAACATACAATGCTGCGTGCTCCAGTTCTTGCTCGCTGAGTTGGGCAAACTTCACTTTATAGCTTCTTCGCAGTTTCATGTTCACCAAATCGAATGTTCCATCTTCATTGGTTTGATTCACTAACACGCGCTCATTCAAATCGTTGAACACCTCCACCTCTGAAAAAGGAACGGCAACTCCCTTCACCTCCAAAAGCGCGGTATATTTAAGAAAAACGGCCTCATCTTCTTGTACTTGAAAGCTCTTCACCTCGAATTTACCGGTGCGATCGGATCCAATGAAGAATCGTTGATCGCTCAAAAAGACGATGTTCAGCTCGTTCCCTTCTGAATTGATGGGAGCCGACAGACTTTGAACTGTGCGCCATTGAGATCGGCGATCTGCCTTGAATAAATCAAAATCACCCTGAGGAGTGTTGTTGGATGAAAAGTACAAATCGCCGTCCCTCAACACGGGGTAGAGCTCGTCTTTGTTTGAATTCACTGCACCTTGAACCTTCTTCGCCTCTTGCCAAACTCCATCCACGCGATTGGAAAAATAAATGTCCCAAGAAGACGTGTCTGTCTTTGCCGCGAAGTACAACTGATCTCCATCTGAACTGATGAAGGGGTGTTGACATGAAAATGAACTCGGAAGCACTTGAATTTTCTGCAGTTCATCCTTCGACTCATCATTTCCCCGAAAAAAGAGTTTATATCGCCCTGTTTTGGCTTCTCTTCCACTAAAAAAAAGCATTTGATCTTTGGAAGAACATCCCATACCGTTGGGGTCTTGAAGCTGCTTTGTGGAATTCACCGAAGTGCCCGAAAGCGATTTGAAACTGCTCCACGTGTGCGTTCTTGTGAAGGGGACGAGCATTTTTTCCGTAGTTGGTGTGCTTGAAAAATCGCTGTAGTATTCGACCTGAAAAATCTCGGAGCACCATAAATCATCGTCCAAGATGGCACAAGGAATTTGGTCTGCCCGAGTATTGAGTCCCACCAAAGGAAGTGAATCTACCACTTGCGCTGAACTTTTGGCAAGCAAGCACATCAAGAATGCAATAGCTAGCATTTGCCTCATGGGAGAAATGATTTTTGTTTGCTCGACCTCAACTTTCCGAAAACGATGGCCACGAAAATTTCATGACTCCCGTTGCTGATGGAAGCGAGTTCTTGTGTATTCATTTCATACAAATAGGCCAAGCGGTAGGTTTTTTTTACTTGTATTTCTGCCAGGGCATAGGCATCTCCCGACCATCGGTAACCGCCCCCAAGTGTGAAGCGCTCATCGAAATTGAGCCCGACTTGCGCCTCAGGATGGAGTAAGCGGTTGGAAAGGTAGCGAAGGTTGAAATTGGGCCTCAGTTCGAAGCGGGCGTTCAATGGTATTTTTGTTCCGGCATGAAGGTGAACGTGCATGACTTGAGTTCCGCTCGCGTTTTCGGTGTAATCCCAAACACTGGGCAGCAATTGTTGAACACTGCAGCCAACAAAGGACTTTTTGCTTCGGTAAAGCGCTCCAAATTGCATGTTGAACAAATGCTGCAACTCATTATCTAAAAAGAGCCAGGCGTCGTTTTCATCTCGTGCAAGCAGTGCATTTTGGTTGATCTCCAATCGTTGAATACCCGCTTCCAGCGCGAAGGAAAGTTGTCCGCGACCCAGAGCCGTTCTCCAAGAAAACCCTCCGCTTGCTGCGATGGACTTGAATGCGGCAATTTCTTCTTGGTGCAACCTTATTCCAAAAGCCAATCGATCATTGATGGGGCTGTGGAAAGAAAGATAGGACCAACTTGGAGCTCCTTCGAAATTGGTCCACTGAGCACGATGCCGCAGAGCAATTGCATTTCTTCCATACATTCCGGCAGCTGCAGGATTCAAATCGAACAAATTTTGTCCGAGCAAGCTGTTGTTGTTCACCTGTTGCGCATCACCCAGAAAAGGCAAAAACAGCAATAGAAGTCCGATAAAAAAGCTCGTTCCCCTCATCGCAATAAGTTAATGCTCCCTGAATATTGATGGATTACTCCTTTGAGCTCGTAAAAGTAAGCGCCCACAGGTAAATCTTCACCCTTGTTGCTTGTCCCGTCCCAACCTAAAACCACGTCAAAGTTCTCTGCTTCGTAAAGCAAATCTCCCCAGCGGTTCCAGAGGCGAAAGGTGTATTGATCTTCGGGTAAATGTGCTGCCGTCCATTCATCGTTTTCTCCATCACCGTTGGGGGTAATGAGGTTGTAAGGCTGTTCTTCACAAGGGGCAATTTGCGCGGGTATGCTGGTGTTCACCACTTCACTGATCACACAACCCAGGGAACTGCTCACTGTGACTTCCAAAAGTTCGTTGGGCTGAGCTTGGTATGTATTTTCGCCTTGTTCTCCGTTCCAAGCAAAAGATAAATCATTCAAAAAGCACTCGCCAGAAGGCACAAGCACTACCTCAAAAGTACTGGTGTCGCTCAAGCATTCAGGATAATTGATTTGAATTTCCAGGAAAGCTGAAAGATCAGAAAGCTGTTGAAAGCCTTGTGTGAGGATGAAGGTGTTTTCTGCCGTGGTGTACTCAATTTGTCCGAGTGTTTGGCTGAGATAGCGTTCCCCATTTTGAGCTGTGAAGCCCAGAGGATTGATGCTTTGTCTGCCAATGGTTTGAGCAGAACAAGAACTACAGATCAAGATGCTAACGAGTACGGTACAAAGGTGCATTCTCATGATCTTCTCTATTGTGAAATTACCCACCAGGATTGTCCATCAGAAACAATTTTGACCATTTCCGAAACGAAGGCGCTCAATTCGAGTGTGTCCATGTTTTCAATGTTTTCTCCTGTAGCGGGGATGATTGAGCACGACGCGTTGAGGGGTTGTCCTTGTTCTCCAATTGTTTTGATATGATAGGATCGTCCGGCACAAGTTGTGGCACTGGGCAAATTGATCACCACGTTGTTTGTTGCAACATTCGCTAAGATGATATGGTCTGTTTGGCTGAGAAAATATGTTGCCGGACCTGTTAACTCTTGAATGCTGTTGCTGATGGAACCCTGTACGTGGAACGTGCTTGTGGGCGCATTGGTGCCGATAGCCACATCGCTTTGGGTGTGGCTCAATGAAGATGGACCTTGGATCCAATCGCCATCATCCACCAGAGGAGAAAGGTCGAGAACAAAGCTGTTTGATCCTTCTACGAGGTTCAAGCTATCGCCCACCAATTGGAGTAAGTTGATGGATTGACCAACAGCGAGTTCTTCCAAGCGCGGACCCAGATCTGCCACGAAAGTTGCACCTCCTTCTTCAATGCTGAGTGAATCGTTCTCAAACGAAAAGGCGGTGATCAGTTCATTGTTTGGGTCGGCATCGGCATCATCGGCATTGCTCACGTTCAAAGCAGTGGTTGCTACATCAGCGGTGTTTGCGTGAAAAGCGTAGGGCACGCTTAAAAACTGAGTAATTCCCATGAGCAGGAAACTTCCTCCATCGTCTTCCAATTCCACTTCGAGAAAGTAGGTGCCGCTTGACCAATCGACCTCATCAAAAGCTGAAGCGCTTCCAGCACCTGTGCTCAATCCTTCACCCAAAATCAATGAAAAGAGTCCGAAATCATCTGTTAAACTGAGGTGTTCCTCTTGCCAAATGAGGTCTCCATTCACTGCATTTTGTCGAATTCCCAAGCGCAAAGCAACTTCATCATTGCTAATGGGAACACCATCATTTCCGCGGGCAAGTGCTTGATAGGTCATGCCCTGAGGAGCATTTTGGCCAATGGAAGTGACTGAGAGAAAAGCGAAAAAGAGAAGGGTGGTAATTGATTGAATTACGCGTGGCATAGTGGCTTTGGTTGGTGATGTTAAATTACGTTCTAGCATCCAAAGCAATGCAAGCCTCCACCGAAGATATCAACATAAGTATTGGGAAATCAGTCCTCCGACGCTCGATCTTTCCACAATTTTGCCGCTGCTTCGAGTTTATCGAACCAATCTTCGCCGTAAGCACGAATAAGAGCGGCTTTCGCAAACTTGTAAACGGGCACCTGCAATTTTTCACCACAAGCACAAGCAGGAGAACAGATGTGCCATTTGTGGTAGTTCAAGGCGTCGTATTCCTTCAGCTTTGAAATGCGAACAGGGTAGAGATGACAGGAAATGGGTTTTTTCCAGTCCACCTTACCATCGCGATGTGCTTGTTCGATGGCACAAAGAGCGGTACCGTTTTCTGAAAACTGGACATATGCGCACTCTTTTCCTTCAACCAAAGGAGTCACAAAGTCGCCATCGGTATCCATTTCCCAATGACCTTGTTCTTCAACTGCTTTGATTCCTTCCGGACGCATGTAGGGTTTCACTTGATCGAAGATGTCTTCTAAAATTTGGGTTTCTTCTTCTGTCAGTGGGGCTCCCGCATCTCCTTCCACGCAACAAGCACCTTTGCATGCCGCGAGGTCGCAAACGAACTTTTTTTCGAGAAGGTTTTCTGAGATGAGGGTGTTGTCAATTGCGATCATTGCTCTTCGGTAAACGTTCTATAGACCTTGATGAAGTCTGTTTTTCGGCGTTGTGCCAATTCAACGCCGGTTCCGTCTGCTAAGTTAAGCATCTGATTGTTGTTTGACAGCGAAACGATATGATTAAGATTCACCACTGTGGATCTGCTTGCGCGGTAGAAGCGTTCATCGTCGATTTCACTGAGGAGCAATCGCAGGTTTTTGCTAACGAAGTGGTTTCTTCCATCGCTTAAAAAAACATTGGCATAGCTGCCTTCTGCCTCCATTCTCACAATATCTTTTAATTCAAGTTCAATGGTTCCGCGACGTGTTTTGATCACATATTTCTCCTTACCACCCCTTCTTTTAATGTTCATTCGATCGGAAAGAATGCGGTCGTAAACATCGAGAAACTCATTGATATCGATGGGTTTCAGTAAATAATACGATTTCCAAAGCTTGAGAGAATCGAGCATGCTTTCGTTGTGAGCCGAAACAATGACGATGTCGAAATCGCTTTTTCCCACCTTGTCTAACCAATGAATATCTTGGGTAGTTCCAAGATGGATATCGAGGAAAAGCACTTGTGGACGGTGTTCTTCAATGGCGCGCAATGCATCCTCGGGGTTGCTCGCGGTGGCCACCACCTCCATTTCACGACAATACTTTTTGATTAAAAAACAAAGTGCGTCAATAGCTGGCGGCTCATCGTCCACCACCATCACTTGAATTGATTTGGGCATAATACTAGTGCAATAGAAATTAGGTGAGGCCAAGTTAAGAGAAAGCCCAAGAAGCATTTTGCACTTTTATGCACCACACACAAATTGGTGGTTTTTCCTTGTTTAATTGTGGTAACGATTTACAACTCAAAAACAGAGCTGATTTTGATGAACAGGTCTGATTCCACATCCCAACGATCGAAGTTGAGCACATCACTGTAAAAGCCGATACCCAAAGAAGTGAAGTTGAGCGACAACAAACGGTGAATCTCCATCCCCACCTCTTGATAGCGCTGTGTGGAAGAATTGAAGGTCAAGTCAGTTTGAATTAGAGGACTTGGAAAATTAAACCAAGCAACATTATGGATCAGCGCGATTTCTGGTCGGAACGTTTTGTTTGCCGGACGATTGTTTTTGAATCGGTGACGGAATTGAAACAGCACCATCTCCGATGCTAAAATGCTTTGTGGTGCGAGGGTTTCCATACTGAAAGGAACACCCAAGCCCCAATTGACGCCAGTGCCACGAAGGTTAAATGCCCGAAATTTAGGAACGGCATCAAAAACATGTGCTCCTGTGAGGCGTAAACTGGTTTTCCCTCTGCGAGCAAAGGTGTGGCTGTAGTCCAATTGTGCGTGAATTCGCCAATCGTCAATAACACCATCAGACCAAGCTCGTTCTACATTCACGAGCAAGGTAGGGTAAGGTTTATCGAAGGAAATGACCCTGTTCTTACTCACTGCAATCTGCTCCCGAAAAGCAAAACGAAGGGCAATGCCCGCTCTCCAAAAGTCGAACTCATCCCATTGCAGGGTTACGTTCTCGTTTATGAGCTGATCAAACACCTCGTCGCCCGTTGTTTGCACCCGTTCTTTCGCCACATAGGTGCGCATTTTCAACCAGAAAGGCAAACGCGTTGTAAACGAAGCTTGAATTTGCTCTCTTCGGTCCATGTACCTCGTAAACAGCTTGTAAGTTGAAGTAGCGTTGAAGGTTTGAGCATCAAAAAAATCGTAAGCTCCTCTTTCCAATACGTCGGAGTTGGCCTCAATTCGGAGCACCCTTTCTTTGGTTCGATCTCCTCGAAAATTCATCCCTACACCGCCTTTGAACAAACGATCTTTAAATCCGTAAGCGCCATAAGCATCCATTTGCCACCACCGGCTCACTTCATCGCTCGTCTCGATCCCAGCGCCCAAGCGGATGCCTTCAAAATCATTGGCCGCCAAAATTCGCATCAGCTGAAGGTTGAATTTCCCCATGGGCAAGCGCCCGGTGGCCAAGGCATTCATGATCTTCGGTAAACGGTCAAAATTTTCCGCCTCGCCCAAGCTGTCGATGAAAGCATAGGTGCGGGCATCTTTGGGGTCGGGATAGCCTTGGCGAAATTCCTGAAGAATGGAATCTTGGTTTGCCTGTAAATCCACTTCCACGGTGGCGTAAGATAAATCGCGTTTTTTGAGTTCTGGCTGAAGTGAAATGTTCGTGATGTATGACCTCCCCACACCTAAAACTTTTGCATTCTCCACGATGATGTTGTTGAACTGAATGAGGGAATTCAATTGAACAGGGAACCATTTCCCCCCTTCTTGTTGTTCGTAACGTTGGCGAATCTCAATTTCCATACCTCCCACATCTTTGGTGGGCTGTGCAATGACATTTCGCAAAGCATAATCGCCTGAGTTCACATGCAATATTCCCTTCAGCCCGCCTGCCCCTGAATTCACGCTGGGCTGAAATGAGATCAGAAATACCGAGTCTTGTTGAGTGATCAAGGTATCCGTGAGGGTGAACACGTATTCTTTTGGTGCCACAGGGGCGATCGGACTCAAATAAACAGATCCTAAGATGCTCACCTCTTTTTTATAGAAGCTAAACGATTGCAATTGGGAAGCCAGTAAAGTAAAATCTGCTTCTTGCAAACCTGAAATACGGCTTGCGAGCACCCGCTCATTGCTGCGGTCTGGAGGCACAAAACTCCTTTCGGTAACCGACTCTGTGAGGAAGAGGTACTTGTCTTCGAAAAAAGCTATCAGTTCTTGGCTGGATGAATCCAAGTCTTGAATTTTTTCGGGCTGAGCCAAGAGGGCGGAGTCGATGGCCGCGGTGAGCACCAATTTATTGTAGGTGGTATAAGTGAAAGCCGTTCCTTTCTCGGGGTTGTTGATGTTCCGACGTTCAATCACCTTCTCCATGATCCGCAGGGCAGGATTGTCGTCATCCTCCACCAAAGCCGTCGCAACTTGAACGGTACTCGGTTCCAGGAATACATCTGGTAAAACCGCTGATTCTACCGTAATGATCTGTGTTTTGTAGCCTACGAAAGACAAACGCAACTCATCGCCCGGCGAAGCAAACAGTGAAAACACTCCATCAATATCGCTTGAAACGCCTTTTCCATCGCTCAAGTTCACCACACTTACAAAAGCAAGCACCTGCTTATTGGAAGCATCGTACACCCTTCCGTCAACCCGATTTTGCGCCCTCAAAGTGCTGGAGAAGAACAATATCAGCATGAGGCACAAAGAAGCCAACAAAGGCCCCTTATTGTCAATTCCCTGATGTAACTTTGAAATGTGGCTCATGGAGTAAAAAATATCGTTCGTGTTCTTCGCTTGGGCAAGTTATGGAATGCCTTGCAACTTCTAACAAGTTACCACCTTTCTCGTATCTTAAAGAAACCAATTCATTGGGGAATGCCCATGAGCATCGCCATTGAGCCCACTACGGCTTGTAATTTGGGTTGCCCGGAATGTCCGTCCGGACTCAAAAAATTCACTCGTCCGACCGGTAATTTGAAAAAAAAGATGTTCGATGGACTGCTTAGTGAATTATCGGATTACCTTTTGAACGTCACCTTTTATTTCCAAGGTGAGCCCTACATCAACCCTCATTTTTTGGAGCTCGTAGCCATGGCCCACCGACAAAATATTTATACCTCGACCTCCACAAATGCCCACTTCATCAGCGAAAAAGTAGCAGAGGAAACCGTTCTTTCGGGACTGGATCAGATGATCATTTCCATTGACGGAACGACCCAAGCAGTTTATGAGCAATATCGAAAAGGAGGATCATTGGAAAAAGTGCTCGAAGGGACGAGAAAAATGGTCTTGGCCAAGAAAAAATTGAACAGCTCCAGCCCAAAACTCATATTTCAATTTCTGGTGGTCGCCCCCAACGAACATCAAATTGAAGACGCAAAAATCCTGGCTCAGGAAATGGGAGTGGATGAAATTCGCTTCAAATCTGCTCAACTCTACGATTTCGAAAATGGCAATCCTTTAATGCCGAAAAACGAGGATTATCGGAGGTATCGCCAAGGAAAAGACGGCAAGTGGAGCATCAAAAACAAGCTCCTCAATCAGTGTTGGAAAATGTGGCATTCCTGTGTTATCACCTGGGATGGCAAAGTGGTGCCTTGTTGTTTTGACAAGGATGCGCAACACCCCATGGGGAAGAGCACTGATGGTTTCAAAAGCATTTGGAAAGGACGGGAGTATCTACAATTTCGTCAGCAAATCTTAAGTGGTCGGGATCAAGTAGACATCTGCAGAAACTGCACAGAAGGCACCAAAGTATGGATGGAGGCATGAGTAGTTTGGAAACCAAGTATGAACTGGAAAGCCCCATGGATTGTTAACTTTGTAAGACGTGCTGGAAAACGAAGAAAAAATAAAACAACAGTTCAGTTGGAAGAAAATCATTCTACCAGTACTCATTGGTTTGAGTGTGAGCGTGTATTTGCTTGTGCATGATTTGGGTAAAGTGAGTTACCAAGAAGTGGCTGCGGGAGAAACAGGAGCTTACTCTTGGGTAGATACCAATGGAAATTCAAAAGTAGATTTATCCGACCCTTCAGAATTTTTCCCCAGTGAAAACGGGAGGTATGAAGCCAAAAAAGCCAGTAAAGTATTGAGCGAATACGCCTGGACTTGGAGTGCCGTCTATGCCCTTTTGGCCGCATTTCTCATGCTCGTGTTGCGTGATTTTTTCTATATGTATCGAATTAGGGTGCTTTCTGGCGGACACCTTACTTGGCGGAGTAGTTTTGACGTCATCATGCTATGGGAATTTGCATCGGCCCTCACTCCGAGTGTTGTTGGGGGCAGTGGAATTGCCGTATTCATCCTCAACAGAGAAGGCATCAACGTGGGGAAAAGCACCGCCACCGTGATGGTTACCGCGCTCATGGACGAGCTGTTTTTCATCATCATGGTTCCGCTGCTCTTTTTGGTTGTGGGCACAGAAACGCTCTTTCCGGAAACCCAAGTATTTAGTGCTTTTGGCGCCAATTCCATCAAAGGGGTTTTTTGGGCCGGATACGGACTCATTGTTTTGCTCACCAGCATGATTCTTCTTTCCATCATCTCCTATCCTCATCAAACCAAGCGTTTACTGGTGGGAATCTTCCGCTTTCGTTTGCTTCGCAGATGGCAAAAGAAGATGGTTCAATGGGGCGATGAAATGATTGTTTCCTCCAAAGAATTGAAAGGAAAACCGTTCTCTTATTGGGCAAAAGCATTTGGGGCCACCATTGTGAGTTGGACCGCCCGCTACTTCACGCTCAACTTTATTTTCATGGCCTTCGTAGGTGGCTTTGATCATCTTCAAGTTTATGGAAGGCAATTGGTGATGTGGGTCATCATGCTCATCAGCCCCACCCCGGGCTCCTCTGGTGTGGCAGAACTTGCCTTTAGCGTGTTCTTCGATTATTTAATTCCGGGAGGCCTGCTCGCCATCTCCACCGTTTTGTGGCGACTCCTCACCTACTTCCCCTATCTTCTCGTAGGAACAATTGTGTTACCGGGCTGGTTAAGAAGAACAGCGAAACGAAAAGCAAGCGCGAAATGACCCCTTGGATTGCTAAATTGCATCGCACAAGCAAGCACACACTGAACCATGGATGAAAAAATGAACTTTGGTACCAAAGCCGTACACGCCGGCGTGGAATCGGATCCCGGCAATGGAGCCATCATGACTCCCATATTTCAGAGCTCAAGTTTCGTTCAATCTGGCTTGGGAGCTGAACAGGAATACGTTTATGGTCGATCAAAAAACCCCACTCGAACCCAAGTTCAGAACAGCATTGCCGCCCTTGAAAATGGAAAGTACGGACTCGTTTTTGGCTCCGGAATGGCCGCCATCGATGCCGTTGTGAAACTCTTCAAACCTGGCGACCAAATTTTAAGCATTGACGCCCTTTACGGAGGAACTCACCGACTCTTCACCCAAGTGTATGCAGCACTGGGAATCGACTTTAAGTTTGTTGGAATGGAAGATGCGGAAAATGTTTCAGCACACATTGAAGAGCGCACGAAAATGATTTGGATTGAAACCCCCACCAATCCCAGCTTGAGCATTGTTGACATCTCCGCATTGGCCGCAATTGCCAAAAAGAAAGGAATATTGCTTGCCGTGGACAACACCTTTGCAAGCCCCTATCTTCAGAACCCCCTCCAACTTGGGGCCGACATTGTGATGCATTCTGCCACAAAATACCTTGGCGGACACAGTGACACCCTCATGGGAGCTCTTGTAGTACAAAACGATGAATTGGCGCGTCAACTCTATGCAATTCAAAACAATTGTGGAGCAATCTCCAGTCCGTTTGACTGCTTTTTGGTGCTTCGGGGAATCAAAACACTGCATTTACGAATGAAGCAGCACTGCATCAACGCCATGGCGCTTGCCCGATATTTGGAGCAGCATCCGAAGGTAGGCAAAATCAATTACCCCGGTTTGGAGCATCATCCCAACCATCACATCGCCAAAAAACAAATGCGCGACTTTGGCGGAATGCTCTCCTTCACCCTCAAAGATGAGCATCAAAGCGCTGCAGAAATGCTCATTTCCAAACTCAAGGTTTTTACCTTAGCAGAATCTTTGGGTGGTGTGGAGTCGTTAATCGGTCATCCAGCCAGCATGACCCACGCCTCACTGAGCAGGGAAGAAAGGGCAAAAGCAGGAATTACAGACGGAATGCTTCGGCTCAGTGTTGGAGTTGAAGACACCGAAGACATTATAAAAGATTTAGAACAAGCCTTGGCATAAGGACGAACACAACAAGGATGAAAAAAGAAGAAAAAATCGCCATCATTGGTGGAGGACTTGTAGGGAGTTTGCTCTCTCTTTATTTCGCTAAAAAAGGGTTTGATGTTGACGTTTACGAACGACGAAAAGATGAACGTAAATCGAGCTACGGTGGTGGAAGATCCATCAACTTGGCGCTATCAGACCGCGGCTGGAAAGCCCTAGAAGGTGTTGGAATGGGAGATGATGTGAGAAAAATGGCCATCCCCATGCAAAAACGCATCATGCACGATGTGGAAGGCAACATCACTCATCAAGCATATGGAAAAGATGGACAAGCCATCTACAGCGTTCCCCGTGGCGGACTCAACCTCATCTTGCTTGAACGTGCAGACGAACATCCCAACGTAACCCTCTTTTTTGAAGAACGCTGCAAAGACATCGACCTCGAAAACAACATCATCACCTTTGAGCGTGGGGCGAAGAAAGAAGTCCACAAGGAAAAGTACGATCGCATTTTTGGTACTGACGGAGCCTTTAGTAGTGTGCGCATGCGCCTCATGAAAAGGGACCGTTTCAACTATCAACAAACCTACCTCTCACACGGATACAAAGAGTTGGAAATCCCGGCAGGTAAAGACGGCGATTTTCAAATGGACCCCAACGGACTCCACATTTGGCCGCGAGGAGAATATATGATGATTGCCCTCCCCAATCCCGATAAAAGCTTTACCCTCACCCTGTTCTTTCCTTTCGAAGGTCCTACTTCTTTTAAAGCCCTAGATAGTGACGAGAAAGTGGAAGCCTTCTTCAAAGAACAGTTTGCTGATGCCCTGCCCTACATGCCCAATTGGATGGAAGATTACAAAAACAACCCCAGCTCTTCCCTCGTTACAGTGAGCTGTTACCCCTGGCATTATGAAGACAAAGTGTGCTTGTTGGGAGACGCATCTCATGCCATTGTTCCCTTTTATGGACAAGGAATGAACAGCGGATTTGAAGACTGTACCGTATTCAACGACCTTTTTGAAGCCTTAGATGGTGATTGGGAGAAGGTTTTTGAAGCCTTCACCCAGAAAAGACAGCCTGAAGCGGAAGGAATTAAAGAACTCGCCTTGAGAAACTACATTGAAATGCGGGATAAAACAGCTGATCCCATGTTCTTGCTTCAGAAAAAAATAGAAGGTAAATTCTCTGCAATGTATCCCGACCAATGGACTCCACTGTATTCTTTGGTGACCTTTAGTCATGTTCCATACAACGAAGCCCTACAAAAAGGAGACTTTCAAGACGCCATCATGAAAAGAGTCATGGACCGTCCAGACATCTTTGAAGTGTGGGATTCTCCTGAAATCATGGAAAACATCAAGGAAGAATTGGAAAAAAGCACAACAATGGCCTGATTTTCACGTATCTTCTATCTATGAAAAAGTACATCTTCCTGTTCATTTTTATTGGTCTGAATGCACTGGCCATGAACGCTCAGCGCGGAAAACAATTGAGTCCGTTATTGAATTTGAACAGTGGCAACTACCAAAACAAAGGCTGGCTCTTTACGCCCGGTTTGACCTACACCATACCCAAAGCACATGAAGATTTCTCTTTTCGGGTAGACAATAACGAAGGCGTTTTGGACACCCTGTATTCTGGAAGCTTTGACGCACAAGGAAAAATTGGGGCTTACTTTGGTATTGGACGTTTTCACTTCTTCAAGCGCAACACCTTTGTGGACTACATCGATTACGGTTTAGCGTACAAAATGGTTCGTGGTGCTGAAACTTTTGAAGGGAGAATGCGGCAAGATAGCCTCATGCTTGAAACCGTGAATGAAGGGTATTTTAACCGACACAACGCCAGTGTTTTTTTCAATGCATACAAGATCACCCAGCTCAGTGATTACACTTTTTTGCAAGCAGGCCTTGGTTTGAACGCAGATTATGCAGTAGTGGAAAAATATGAACCCGAAGGACTTCGCACCTATCATTTCGATCAACGCGCAGATCCTTTTCAATTTCAAGCCAATGCAAGTTTGGGCTTCGGCTATAAAGCAGAACGTGGAGTGCTTTTGGTGGCCAGTGTGGAAACTCCCATTTTGAATTTTGTACCCTTTTACGACGGAAAATCGACCTTACCGATGTTCAGCTCTCGCTACCGGCCCATCATATTTACTCTGCGCATGATGTTTTTCAGTAGAACCAAGCCTGCGGATTGCGTTGGGAGCAATGACAACCCTAGAGAGGCCGATTTGTGGGGACGCGATATGAAGCGCGGTGGAGGAAAGAAAAAACGAAAAAAGAGGCGTTAACAGAAGCGATTTGAAGCCCCTTACTTTGCAGCATCTTGACAAAGTTCAACCAGTACTCGATTGCTTGATTTTGGGTGAAGGAAAGCAATGATTTTTCCATCAGCTCCCTCTTTGGGCACCTTGTGGATCATGGTGTACCCCAATTTCTGAAGCCTTGAGATCTCCCCATAAATATCGCTAACGTCGAAAGCAATGTGATGAATCCCCTCTCCTTTTTTCTCGATGAACTGAGCAATTGGACTCTCTTCGGATGTGGCTTGTAAGAGCTCAATTTTGCTCTCTCCTATTCTAAAAAAAGAAGTCATTACCCCTTCAGAAGCAACTTCTTCTCTTTTATAGGGTGCTGTGCCAAGGAGGTCTTGAAAAATCTGTTCAGAAGCCTCCAAGTCTTTTACGGCAATACCTAAATGTTCAATCTTGTTCATGCGCACAAAGTACGCTACTTTTTGACAATCGTTTGGCCGAAGTGTCGATCGAAATTCACGTAGTACCTTCCGGCAGGAAGATCATTCATGTTAAAATAATCCCCATTTCCTTTGCCCACAAGGACGCCATAGGCATCGAAAATTTCAAATTGGGTAACACCGCTGAAGCGCAGCATATCCGAGACTTTGGACGTAAGTATCGTTACTTCAGGCAATTCAGAATCGAATTCCATCTTCAACGAATAACGCACGCCCACAGGATCGTTCTGCTTCACCCTAAAAATATTCTTTCCATTGTGAAGCGGAACCTCAAGGCGGTATTCTTGGGCCGACTTTTCGCCAACACCTCTTACCGTGCCGATCTCCACCCATTTGTTCCATTTGTATTGTTCAACCACAAAAGGAATGGGCCCCACTTCATTTTCGGTGGTCCACATCAAGACATTTTGTTCCATTCTGCTGGCCACCACCTCGAAGGTACTTTTGGGCGCAATGGCTTCTGGGTTAATGACCTTAATATCGCAATTCGCCTTGGAACGAAGTACCACCTCGATGGCCGTTCCTTGCTCAAAACCATACAGCGAGAGATCGATGGCAAAGGCGGAAGAATTGATTTCATCGGAAGACACTTCTCCATTGACCAGCACCTCATAGATGCAAAATCCAACTCCGTCTGGAGCAAAAGCGTTTTTGATGTAAAGGTCTTTACCTTGATATACTCCTTTAACCACAAGTGCTTCTGCAAATGAGCACATTGGAAGGGCAAGAAGGATGAGGGTGAGTGCGCAAGAAAAAAGGTTTTTCATAGCTTTTGGGATGGGTGAACTTTGGGTGTGATGGGGATGATTTTCTAATGAAGTATTACTGCATTTGTTGTGATGGAACGATGGAATTGATCACTGTTTTCAGCAATTTAATGCTTCTTAGCGTATGTTCTGAATCCTGCTCAGAGCGCAAGAGGAAGGAACGCTCGTCTACTTGCATGGTTTTTGCATAGTGGTACATGTATTCGGTTCCATCTGGAAGCACCGCCTGATATAAAAGGGAGTGCTCCCCTTGATCGTAGTACTTATAAGTAAAGAGCTGGTCGTTGCTCAATTCGTCCTTCAAGTCTGCAATGCTCATCGCTTCTTCCGACAAAACAAAGCTGAGCTCACCATTGACGCTCACCTCATAGTAACCAAATTGATCATTGAAATGTATGTCGGGGACAATCTCCATGTTTTCAATCGCTTGTTTTTTCATGGCCAGCGGCAGCCCCTTTTCCTCGAAAGAAATCCACTCATCGGGCTTTGACTGGGGGATCAATTCATTTTCTGTCTTGCAAGAGAACATGCAAAACAACACCATGCATACAAACAGAACGTAGGACGACTTCATCATTTTTCAGTTTTATCTTACATGCTTACGTAAAGCTTCGAAAAAAGTTCTTGAACCTTATCTTTGCTTCATGAATTTAGACCTCCACGGAAAAAAAGCCTTGGTTTGCGGAAGCTCCCAAGGAATTGGCTGGGCAGCTGCTCAGGAATTGGCAGCACTTGGTGCAAGCATCGTTCTACTTGCCCGCAATGAAGAGAAACTTCAAGCGCGTGCGCAAGAACTACCACGTTCAAACCAACAGGAACACAGCTACATTTGCGCGGATTTTGCTCATCCAGAACAAGTAAAAACCGCAGCAGAAAAGCTGGTGCAAGACCAAAACATCCATATCCTGATCAACAATACGGGTGGTCCTGCTGCTGGTCCTGCTCATAGTGCTGACATCCAAGATTACCGCATGGCCTTCAATCAGCATTTGATTTGCAACCAAATACTTGCCTCCACCCTCATCCCAGGGATGCAGGCCGATGGGTATGGGCGCATCGTGAATGTGATTTCCACCTCAGTGAAGCAGCCATTGCCTAACCTCGGAGTATCCAACACCATCCGCGGAGCAGTAGCCAATTGGAGTAAGACCTTGGCCAATGAACTTGGAGCGTATGGCATCACCGTCAACAACGTTCTTCCCGGTGCAACGGACACCTCGCGATTGCAACAAATTGTGGACGGTAAGGCGGCTAAAACAGGTGATTCTTCAGAAAATGTAAAGCAAGGTATGGCAGATGCTGTACCCGCAAAACGCGTGGGTAAACCGGAAGAAGTGGGAGCAGCCATTGCCTTCCTTTGCACGCCAGCAGCAGCCTACATCAATGGAATTAACTTGCCCGTGGATGGGGGAAGAACCAAAAGTCTCTAATCCAACTAGGTGTACATAATACACTTTTATTGGATCTATTGAGGATTTGAAGGAGGGCGTCACAAGACCTGTTAATTGTGAAGTTTCTGCCACGATTCATCGAATTTTTTCGTCTAAATTTGGCCGCATAAATCTCAAATGTACCAACCATGGCGCACCGTTATCAGGCCCAAATAGATGCCTTTATGGAATCCGTGAAAATGCATCACGGACATGAAGCAGAGTTTCTGCAAGCAGTAGAAGAAGTTGCCGAAGCGGTTATTCCCTATATTGAGGAAAACCCGAAATACAAAAAAGCGAAAATTCTGGAACGCTTAGTAGAACCAGAACGCACCATCCTTTTCCGAGTACCTTGGATTGATGATCAAGGTGAAGTTCAAGTGAACAGAGGCTACCGTGTTGAGTTCAACTCAGCAATTGGTCCTTACAAAGGTGGTTTGCGCTTTCACCCCTCTGTGAACTTGAGTATTCTCAAATTCTTGGGCTTCGAGCAAATCTTTAAAAATTCGCTTACCACACTCCCAATGGGTGGCGGTAAAGGGGGATCTGATTTTGATCCCAAAGGAAAATCAGACAATGAAGTAATGCGTTTTTGCCAAAGCTTCATGAGCGAACTCGCTCGTCATATTGGTCCGGACACCGACGTACCCGCCGGAGATATCGGTGTTGGTGGTCGGGAAATTGGCTACATGTTTGGTCAGTACAAGCGTTTGCGTAACGAATTTACCGGTGTACTCACTGGAAAAGGTAGAAACTGGGGAGGATCTTTGATTCGTCCGGAAGCAACCGGTTACGGAACCGTTTATTTCGCACAGGAAATGTTGGCCACCAAGCAAGACAACTTCAGTGGAAAACACGTTGTGATCTCGGGCTCAGGAAACGTAGCTCAGTATGCGGCTGAAAAAGTAATTCAACTTGGAGGAAAAGTATTGACCATGAGTGATTCGAAAGGATACATTCACGATACCGACGGCATCGATGCCGATAAATTGGCTTGGATTATGGAGCTCAAGAATAACAGAAGAGGCCGAATTAGTGAATATGCTGATCAGTATCCAAGTGCGACCTTCCACGAAGGAAAGCGTCCGTGGGAAGTGAAGTGTGACATTGCCCTTCCTTGTGCTACTCAGAATGAATTGAACGGCGATGAGGCCAAAGCACTGGTGGCGAATGGATGTATTTGTGTGGCAGAAGGAGCCAACATGCCATCTACCCCAGAAGCCATTGCGGAGTTCCACGAAAAGCACATTCTGTTTGCTCCTGGAAAAGCATCTAACGCTGGTGGTGTAGCCACTTCTGGATTGGAAATGTCTCAAAACTCACTCCGTCTATCATGGGACCGTGAAGAAGTGGACAGCAAATTGCACGGCATCATGGTCAACATTCATGAAGCATGTGTGAAGTATGGAAAATCTGGAGATCATGTTGACTATGTGAAAGGAGCCAACATTGCAGGATTTGTAAAAGTAGCTGATGCGATGCTCGATCAGGGTGTGGTATAAGCTGGATAATGGTATTTTGAAGGAGCCATCTCTAATTTTAGGGGTGGCTTTTTTTCATCCACAAATTCAGCGTATCCATTCACAAAGTGGAGGCTTTCTTCTTTGGCTGCCGAGGAATTCTGTCCGACCTTCGAATTGCTGGATGGAAGGCGGGGGTGGGGGGCTAGG
>CAZYPV010000002.1:78080-83835 GCA_964649515.1 uncultured Comamonadaceae bacterium
GTGGTGTGGAATTTTTTTTTTGTTTGTTTTGGGTTGTGGTGGGGGGGGGGGGGGGTGCGTGGTGGGGGCCCGCAAGGGCCGTGTTTTGTAGGGTCGCGACGCAACCTTTTTTCGAAAATACAAAAAAGTTCCTCACCCAAAATCAACTTAACTTCCTTTTTCATTTCCCCCGCTTTCCCCTAACGAGAATACCTTACCTTTGCAAACAAAACCATTCAATATGTACAACGGACTCGTGCACGCACACAGCGGACTTCGATGGATTGCCATTTTACTCCTCGTTTTTGCTATCATCAAATTTTTTAGTGGAAACGCAGGAAACAAGACCTTCTCACCAAGAGACAAAAAAACTGCGCTCTTCTCAATGATCGTTTTGCACTTGCAACTGGTGATCGGACTCGCGCTGTACTTCATGGGGAACTTTCCCGCCTTGATGAAGGAAAGAGGAATGGGTGACACCTATGCTCGCTTTTATGGAATGGAGCACATCTTAATGATGGTGATCGCCATTGCCCTCATCACTTTTGGGTACAGCTCGGCGAAAAGAATGAGCATCGACGCAAAGAAATTCAAGCGATTGAGCTACACCTATTTAATTGGCTTTATCATCATAATGGCCGCTATTCCATGGCCTTTCCGCGAAGCACTTGGTGCATCTTGGTTTTAAGTTCACGCCAATGAAAAAACTCGCTCTCAATGCATCCATGCTTGCCCTCTTGGCCCTTGCCGCTTGTGGAGATGAAGCTCCAAAAAAGGGAAATACTACAAAAGACGGATTGCCGCAACCCGACATTGCCGCTTTGTATGACATGAAATGTGGAATTTGTCATGGCCGAGAAGGAAACCTCATGGTGGGAGGTGCACCTGATCTTACAAAATCCAGCTTGGATTTGGCCGGACGAATTCAGCTCATCACCTACGGAAAAAACACCATGCCACCTCAAAAAGACCTCCTCACACCAGAGCAGATCAAAGACTTGGCTACTTACGTTGAAAAATTCAGAACGAATTGAACACCACTTCCTACGAAACAAGTAAACCTCAGGAAACCTGCGTTCTTGTTGGTCTCATCACCCAGGAACAGAACAAAGAACAACTCGCAGAGTATTTGGATGAGCTTGCATTTCTCGCAGAAACTGCAGACACTCACTGCATGCGCGTTTTCACCCAAAGCCTCAATAAGCCCGATAAAAGAACCTTTTTAGGGTCTGGGAAAATTGAAGAGGTAAAAGAGTACGTTTTGGAAAATGAAATCGATATGATCATCTTCGACGATGAGCTTTCACCCTCTCAATTGAGAAACATTGAAGCATTCATCCCTGAAGTAAAAATCCTCGATCGCTCCAACCTCATCCTCGATATTTTCGCCTCTCGGGCTCGAACGGCTCACGCTAAAACTCAAGTAGAACTCGCTCAATATCAATACCTTTTACCCCGACTAACGAACATGTGGACCCACCTCCAAAAACAAAAAGGAGGAATTGGGATGCGTGGTCCGGGAGAGAAAGAGATTGAAACCGACCGCCGTATTATTCGCGATAAAATCTCTGCGCTCAAAAAGCAATTGCAGGCCATCGACCGCCAAAAAATGACCCAAAGAGGAAACCGAGGAGCGATGGTTCGAGTAGCGCTTGTGGGCTATACCAACGTTGGGAAATCTACCATCATGAATGCCTTGGCAAAATCGGAGGTCTTCGCGGAAAATAAATTGTTCGCAACGCTCGATACGACGGTGCGTAAAGTGGTACTCCAGAACTTGCCCTTCCTCCTCTCCGATACCGTGGGTTTCATTCGCAAACTCCCTCACCAATTGGTGGAAAGTTTCAAATCTACTTTGGACGAAACCAAGGAATCAGACATCCTCGTGCACGTTGTCGATATTTCTCACCCTCAGTTTGAAGATCACATTCGTGTTGTGGAAGAAACTTTGGCCGATATTGACGCAATTGACAAGCCTACCCTCATGGTCTTCAATAAAATCGATGCTTATCAATATACCCCCCAAGACGAAGACGACCTCAGTCCGCCAAGCAGAGAAAACATTTCCTTAGAAGAGCTCAAGAAAACGTGGATGAGTAAAATGAAGGATGGCGAGGTGATATTTATTTCAGCCCATGAAAAAACCAACTTCGACGAGTTTAGATCTACTTTGTACGAACTCACGAAGAAGGTACATCAAGAGCGATACCCATACAACCATTTTCTTTACTGAGGCATCTTTTAAAAAAGCATCCTCATGAAAACACTTACTTCCCTCCTGCTCCTTTTGAGCGCATTTCCATCGTTTGCCTACGTTCCCATGCTTGAAGAAGGTCATTACTGGCGCAGCATAGAAGGTGGCTGGTTCCCCACTTTGGTGAGCTATCAAACCGAAGGAACGGTAGAAATGGATGGCGAAGAGTATCATGTCCTTCGGAATTATTACGGTGAAATTGGCGAAAATCAAGGCACCGCATTCTACCTTCGCGAAGATGAAACCACTGAACAAGTATGGTTGCGGTGGAATGAAGATTCGCCGGAAATCCTGTATTACGATTTCTCCTTAAATGTGGGTGAAGAAGTGGTGTTTGGAGATTGTAACATCGAAGCCACTTGCACCGCTGTTGAAGAGGTTTTGATGGCGGATGGGATTACGCGCAAACACATTACGGTGCTGGAAAATCAAGGGTGGTATGAAGAGGTATGGATCGAAGGGATTGGCTGCACGCATGGTCCAATTGCACCTGGGGCCTATTACTGTATCGCCGACTGGGATCCCACGCTACAATGCTTTTACAAAAATCAATCCTTGGTCTATACCAACCCCAATGCTCAGGAACCTTGTGCTGAAACCAACGTGACCGAAGGAAGGATCACAGATTGGGACCTCATTCATTCGGGCACCACTTTGAGCCTTGTTGGAAACGAAACACTGGTTTATCGACTTGTTGATTTGTCCGGACGATGCATTCAACAAGGGAAACTATATCCAGAAAAGGTACTTAACTTGGGTGAATTGGCATCCGGTAGTTACATCATTACCGCTTGGAACCAGAACTCCAAGAAGAGCAAACGCATCCTCCTAAGCGAATAAGTACACCCTGTGCTTATATTCCTTAATTTTGCAGCATGAGCAGCATCAGACAAGAAAAGGTAGGGCAGTTATTGAAGCGTGAATTGGCCATTATTTTTCAGCGAGAAAGCAATACCCTTTTTGGAGGGAAATTCATCACCGTTACTCAGTGCAGAATTAGTCCTGACCTTGGTATGGCAAAGGTGTACCTCAGTTTTATGGCTACGAAAGACAAAGAAGCTGCTCTTCGAGATGTGGAAGAAGTGAACTGGAAAGTGCGCAAATTGCTGGGCACGAAGGTGGGAAAACAGCTTCGACGTATCCCTGAGCTCAAATTCTACGTAGATGACTCATTGGATTATTACGATGAGATCAATCGCCTCCTAAAGTAACATGCACCGCAAGCAACTCAAATCCACGGTAACTGAAGTTTGTAAACATTCCGCTTTACTTCGAACCTTGCTTTTCAAGATCATGGACGCAGTTACTGTGCGCACGTGGCATGTAAAAAGAGAACTCCGAAACTGGCTCAAAGGCGCACCTAAAAATGCTCACATTCTCGACGCTGGAGCTGGTGTGGGTCAGTTTTCTTACTGGCTCAGTTGCACTCGTCCGTCCATGTCTGTGCTCGCCGTAGATGAATCACAAGAACAGGTTTGTGCTGGAAATCGGATGGCGCGGGAGTTGAAAAGGACAAATCTTCACTTTCAGTCGGGCAACGTGAGTGCGATGGAACAGGAAGATGCCTTTGAATTGGTGATGTGCATTCAAGTACTGGAATATGTTAAAGACGATTCTGCCACGATTGAACAATTCCACCGGGCGCTGAGGGATGGAGGAAAAGTACTGTTAACCACCCGTACCCGATATGCCGATGAATTGTGCAAGGCCGATCAAGAGCAGGGCATCGAAAGGTGTGGATATGTGATGAAAGAACTCAAAAGCATGTTTAAAAAAGCAGGCTTCAAAAAGGTAAAAGCCCACTACACTGGAGGGAAATTTGGTAAACTCGCCGAACAAATCGGTTTTGTCATTCCCGTTAAAATGCTGGGAGTATCCAAAGTCTTTTTCATCATTTTACCGTTCTATTTTGCGCTTGCACTCCCTTTGAGCATGATTTTCAATTGGATCGACAGTCATACCGCGCACGAGAGCGGCGAAGGGATTGTACTCACTGCCTGCAAGACCTCCTGAACATAAAAAGGCACGTCCTCTAGAGAAATAAGATTACTTTTGAGCTGAATGAAGGTGCCCTTTTTCATATCAAAACGATACCTCTTCTCGAAAAAATCGAGAAACATCATCAACCTCATTTCGGGAATTTCCATTTTCGTGGTTGCCTGTGTTACAGCGGCCATGATTTGCATTCTTTCGGCCTTCAACGGGATCGAAAGCTTGGTGGGAACCCTTTTCACCACTTTTGACGCGGAAATCAGCATTTCTCCAGAAGAAGGGAAAGTTTTTGAGGTGACGGATGACGTGTTGGCTTCGATCAATACGCTACCCGAGGCCCGATTGAGCGCACTCATTCTCGAAGACGATGTGATTGTCCGCTACGGTGGTCAGCCCAGCGTAGCCACCATCATGGGGGTTGACAGTAATTTTGCGAGCATCACTTCAGTGTCGCAAATGATGCGGTCTGGGAAATACACCCTTGAACGAAACGGCATGGCTTGCGCTATTCCTGGACTCGGAATTCAGTCTGAATTGGGCATTCCTTATGATGCCAATGAATTTCCTGTGATGTCGGTAAGCGCTCCTATTCGAGGAAAAAAACTGAGTCGGTACCGCGAAAAGGCACTCAATACAAAACCCATTTTGGTTTCTGGTGTGTTTAGTGTGAATGCAGAATTGGATGTGAAATACGTCCTCACCCCCCTCGCCTTCACCCAAGACCTGCTTGGATACAACGCACAAACGGTAAGCAGGATTGATCTTGGACTGAATCCAAATGCGGACCCTGAGGAGGTGAAAGAAAACATTCAATCAATGCTGGGAACGGACCTCGTGGTTGAAACGCGGTATGACAAAAACAGCTTCATCCATCAAACCAATCAAACCGAAAAGTGGGCCACTTTTGTGATTCTCACCTTCATCTTGGTGATTGCAGCATTCAACGTCATGGCATCACTCACCATGCTCATCTTGGAAAAGAAAAAAGACATCTTCATCCTCAAAAGTATTGGGATGACGGAAGCCTCCATTTTCAGCATCTTCACCTGGCAAGGCATTCTGATTAATGCCGTAGGTGCATTGATTGGCCTCGTGCTCGGACTCCTTCTCTGCTTTCTTCAAATCCAATTTGGCCTCATTGAACTGCAGGGTTCCATAGTCGATTACTACCCCATGGAAGTTCGCCTGCTTGACCTTCTTCAAATCATGTGCACCGTTATGGGTATTGGGACACTTTTTTCAGCCGTGATGGTGAAGTATTTGGTGAAGCGGTTTCGGGTGGGGTGATTATTATTAAAAAAATCACGACCATGATTTGACTGGTATTTCATTCAACGGGAATTATAAATTTTAATATTTAACGAGAATACAAGATATTGTCATGACATAAAAACTCCTCATGGCTTATCTTACCAAATCTCGTTTCAAAATCGGACTCTCCTGTCCAAGCAAACTGTACTACAGTGCACACCCCAAAGAATATCCCAACACTCAAGAAAGCAACCCCTTCCTTGAAGCCTTATCCAAGGG
>CAZYPV010000002.1:83845-86174 GCA_964649515.1 uncultured Comamonadaceae bacterium
AATTCCAAAGAAGAGAATCCATTCTTAGAAGCTTTGGCCAAGGGTGGACATCAGGTGGGTGAAATGGCCAAGTTGCACTTCCCAGGAGGTATTGAAGTTAAGGAAATCACGAATCAAGCAGCCATTGAACGCACACAAGCCCTGATTGCTTCTGGTGCCAAAGTGCTGTTCGAACCTGCCTTTCTTGTTGGCTACAGATTTATTCGGGTTGATATGTTGGTGCTTTCAGAGAAGTACATTGAATTGATTGAAGTGAAGTCCAAAAGCATGAGCGGTGAAGGAAAAGAGCAGTTCGTTTCCCAAAGAACAAAAGAAGCAAACACCAAATGGAGACCCTACATCGAAGACTTAGCTTTTCAAATGCATTTGGTGAAGGAGGTGTTCGCTGAGGATCCGCGACCTGTGATTGCTTCACTCATGGCACCTGATAAAACTAAACAGACAAGTATTGACGGATTGTATTCACTTTTTCCAATAAAAAAGTCGGCCAGCGGAAGGCACTCCTCTCATCCCATTCCGGGCACGAGTTTATCTGATCTTGGAAACAGCGTTTTGTCAAAAATTGACCTAACGGAACACTGCTTGAGACTTCAATTAGACCAATATTATCCGCAACACCGTTCCTACCAAGGCCGCAATTTCCTCGAAATCATTGATTGGTTTGAACACCTTCTCATGAACTATGAAAAAGGAAATGAACCCACTTTCTTCAGTGTTGGTAAGGGATGCAAGAATTGTGAATTCCGTATGGATGAAGCAATAAAGGGGGAGCTAAAAAGTGGCTTTCATCGTTGTTTCAAGTCGGCCAAAAACTGGAGCCCCGAAGATTTTGTGGCGCCAAAAACATGGGATTTATGGAACTTTAGAAGTGCAACAAAACTCATTAATGACGAAGGGAAATTTCTTCTTTCGGACCTCATGGAAGATGACATTTACAATGAACCTCTGAGTGAAGACAGTGATGTAGGAATGGACGCCGATATGCGCAGGTGGATACAACTCATTAATACCGTGATGAACGATGGACCTCATGTTCATCTAAATGGTCTTGCAACCCTGATGGGACAATGCAAAGCTCCCTATCACTTCATTGATTTCGAAACCATTGCCCCAGCAATACCTTTGTATTCCGGTTACAAGCCTTACCAAGGGCTATGTTTTCAATTCTCTCACCACCAGATGGAGGATGATGGCACGTATCATCACAAAACCGAGTACTTGGGTATGGGCATCGAACAAAACCCTTCTTTCGAGTTTGTGGCCAAGCTGTATGATGCATTAAGCCAAGACGAGGGCACCATTTTCATGTACTCCCACCATGAAAACACCTATTTGAATTACATGATTGAACTTTTGGTTGAGAAAAGTCCTTTTGACCAAGCACAAACCGAGAAATACATCACCTTCTTAAAAAGCATCTCAAAGCCCTCAAGCTCATCGAAACAGAGTTGGACTGCTGGGCCACGAATGATGGTTGACATGGCGGAGATCATCAAAAAATGTTATTGGCACCCGCTGATGAAAGGATCGAACAGCATCAAGGTAGTATTACCCGCCATTTTGAACCACAGCACGTTTCTTCAAGAAAAATACAGCCAAAACATTTATGGTAAGGAAGGAGGAATAAAGAGCTTAAACTTTAGAGAAAAAGCCTGGTTGCAATACAATGCTACCGGTGAAATTGTAGATCCTTATAAAATGCTCCCTGGGCTACAGGAATTGCTACCGACCAGCATGGAAAATGCCGAACGTTTATTCTCAGATGAACACATAGGCAACGGAGGTGCAGCCATGATGGCCTGGGCATACATGCAATTCTCTGAGATGAAGAAAGAAGAAAAAGCCGCCATTGCCAAAGGCCTGAAGATGTACTGCGAATTGGACACCTTGGCAATGGTGATGATATGGGAAGGCTTGAGGGAGATTGTCAAAACTGAATACCAACCGCCGAGAGCGAAGCCCTAGGTTTTGCATCCACAGGGTTATCGTTGACACCTCATCAGGAATACTAAAAAAACATCATTCATGCGAATTAGATATATTGTTATTTCACTTGCACTCGTTTACACGCTCATTTCTTTTGCACAAAGCCCAATGGGTGATGCTGAGACCATTGCAGGAATGTGCATTGGCTTTGTCCTCGCTGGCCTGTTGATTTATGCTTGGAATAGGTTTTGGAATAGGTTTAAGAAGAGAAAGGGGCTTGATTGAAACTCATTAACGAAGCCCTTTTTTTAGAGCCCATAAAACTCATCGACATAAATTACGTTCAAAAGAGAAATATCCAATGTACGTGAACATGAATATTCAACTCCTCACAAATTTTTTT
>CAZYPV010000003.1:0-51765 GCA_964649515.1 uncultured Comamonadaceae bacterium
TGGAAACACAACAACTTGCGACTTTAACATCACCGTTACTGATGACGAAGCGCCAAGCATTGTTTGTCCGGCAGACATTATTGTGCCATCAAGTGACGTGGATTG
Organism: uncultured Comamonadaceae bacterium; assembly: GCA_964649515.1. Classification (GTDB taxonomy): domain Bacteria; phylum Bacteroidota; class Bacteroidia; order Flavobacteriales_D; family Sanyastnellaceae; genus CALKGK01. Next base: position 106 of record CAZYPV010000003.1, read on the forward strand.
TAATGCAGCAGTAAGCGTACCTGTGCCAACAACTGCAGATAACTGCGCGGTAGCCAACATCGTGAATGACTACAATAACACGGCAGACGCCAGCGATATCTATCCTGTAGGAGAAACCATCGTTACTTGGACCGTTACTGATATTCACGGAAACTCTAGCAACTGCAGCATGAGCATTTTGGTAGAAGACACCGATCTTCCAAGCATCATTTGTCCAGCCGACATTAGTGTTGGATCTGATCTTGGTGAGTGTGGTGCCTTGGTAAGTGTTTCTATACCGGTAAGCGAAGACAACTGTGCCGTAGCAAGTGTATTGAACGACTACAACGGAACAGCCGATGCTAGCGACTTCTACCCAGTAGGTATCACCACCGTAGTTTGGACCGTAACCGACCTTGCTGGAAACTTCGCAACATGTTCAATGAACATTGAAGTAAATGACGTTGAAGCACCAATCATCGACTGTACTGAAAACATCGTACAAACGACTGATCTTGGAATGTGTTCTGCTCAGGTAAGCGTGCCGGCATTGATTGCGACAGATAACTGCAACATTGCTAGCATTGTTAACGATTACAATGGAACAGATGATGCAAGCGACCTGTACAATGAAGGAAGCACCATTGTTACCTGGACCGTAACTGACCTTGCTGGAAACGTAAGCACATGCAGCTTTGAAATTGTGATCAATGATGAAGAAGCGCCAATCATTGAGTGCACTGAAACCATTGAGCAAACCGCCGATTTAGGCATGTGTGACGCAATCGTTAGCGTACCAGCGCTCGTTACCAGCGACAACTGTGGAATTCTCTCTGTAAGCAACGACTACAACGGAACAGCAGATGCTTCTGACACTTACCCTGTTGGGACTACAACAGTGAACTGGTTGGTGACAGATATTCACGGGAATGCAACAACTTGCAGCTTCGAAGTCATCATTACCGATGATGAAGCCCCTGCTGTTACTTGTCAAAACGACACCGAAGAATACATCGACAGCAATTGCGAGTTCATTGTACCAGACTATACCGTCAATGCTATCACTTCTGACAATTGCGATCAAGCCCCTGTATTGACTCAATCACCCATTGCCGGTACTATCATCTCTGGAGCTAATCATATTGAAGTTATTACCATCACTTCTACTGACCTATATGGCAATGAAAGCAGTTGTGATTTTAATGTCACACTATTGGACACCATTGCTCCGAGCATCACTTGCATTGAAGATCAAGTTTCTTATGCAAACGAACTCTGTGAATTCAGTCTATTGGATTACACTGAATTGACCTTGAGCGATGACAACTGTACTGCACCAGTCATTACCCAATCACCACTTCCTGGGACGATATTTAGCTTGGGAGATGTAGAAGTAACAATGACTTCAACGGATGCAGATGGAAACGCTACAAGCTGCACGTTCACAGTGAGCATCTTGGACAACACCCCTCCAAGCATCCTTTGTCCGGACGATCAAGTTGAGGCTTTGACTGATGCATGTGAATTCGAATTGATCGATTACCGAAGCATGATGACCACTGGCGACAACTGTTCTGACGTGACCATCGAGCAGGTTCCAGCACCGGGAACAATCATTACCAATAATACTATTGTTCAAATGATTGTATCAGATGCATATAATAACATTTCAACATGTAATTTTGAAGTGATTCTCGAAGATTATATCGCACCTGAAATTACATGTATTGATAACATCTCTAGCACTGCTGATTTAGGTATTTGTGGCGCCGTAATTGACTACGATTTGCCTGAAACGTATGACAACTGTACCGTTGCATCGCTCACGCTTATTGATGGCCTTGAGTCTGGGAGCATTTTCCCAGTAGGAACTACAGTAGTTACCTATGAAGTTGCAGACGCCTTTGGAAATACAGCTCAGTGCAGCTTCGAAGTGAGCATTAGCGATGACGAAGCCCCGAGCATTACTTGTCCGGAAGACATCACTGCAGAAAGCGACCTTGGGGTATGTGGCGCACTTGTGAACTACACCATGCCAGTAGTTGAAGATAACTGTGGCATTGCGTCGATAGTGATGCTTGAAGGTCTTGAGAGCGGGAGTACTTTCCCCGTAGGAACTACACTCATCACCTACGAAGCAATCGACCTGCACGGAAACAGCAGTGTTTGTTCGTTCAATGTTACTGTATTGGATGTTGAAGCTCCAACGGTATTGTCTTGCAACTCAACCATCGTGGTTCCTAACGACTTGGATCAATGCGGTGCTTTGGTTACCTACAACATGCCTGAAGCTTCAGACAACTGTGAAGTAGCATCAACCACCATGATCAGCGGATTTGCGAGTGGAGAGCAGTTCCCTGTAGGTACAACTACAGTAACCTACTCTTTTGTTGACCTTGCCGGAAACGAAACCCTGTGCTCTTTTGACGTGATTGTTGAGGATACCCAAGTACCGAACATTGCTTGTCAGGACGACATTACCGTGTTCAACGACTTTGGAATCTGTGGAGCGAGTGTGATTTACAACCTGCCAATCATTAGCGATAACTGCGCAATTGACAGTCTTGTGATGACCCAGGGAATGGAAAGCGGAAGTGTTTTCGAAGTGGGAACAACAACCCTAGCCTTCGAAGTAACAGACATTCATGGAAATCAGAACACCTGCAGCTTCACCATCACTGTTATCGACGCTGAAGATCCTGTGATTGTTTGTCCTGAAGACATCAGCCAAGAAGACGCCTATGTAGAATATGAACTTCCTGTTTTCTCTGACAACTGTGGAGCGAACATTGAGCTTGTAGAAGGTCTTGAAAGCGGAAGTGTATTCCCCCACGGCTATACTACCGTGACTTATGTAGCCACTGATGAAGCTGGAAATACAAGCGAATGTAGCTTTGAAGTCTTGATCAACACCCCTCCTGTTGGTGTTGATGATGAAGCCGATCATTTTGAAGAAGACGAAGAAATCATCATTGACGTGTTGGACAATGACTTTGACCTCGACGGAGATGACATCTTCATCAGTGATGTAAGTTCTGACAACGCTGAAGTGTACATTGAAAATGGAATGCTGGTTTACGAACCACTTGGAGAATGGTGTGGAACAGATACGGTGACCTACATTGTTTGCGATCCTTTCATGGCCTGTGATACCGCTCAAGTGATTGTACAGGTAGAATGCTTCATTGACCTCATCATCCCTGAAGGGTTCTCACCGAATGCCGATGGAGTGAACGACACCTTTGAGATCCTCGGTTTGGAAGACTATCCAGGAAATGTGCTTACCATCTACAACCGATGGGGACACAAAGTATTTGAAGCTGAAGAATACCAAAGTGATTGGGACGGAACTTCACAGTCAATCCTCACCATTGGAAGCTCATACTTGCCTGAAGGAACCTACTTCTATGTGCTTGAACTGGGCAATGTACCCATCAAGCCAGTGAAGGGATATGTTTACCTCAACCACTAATCACCTCAGCTTAAATTAATTACCCAAGAATTACACGATTATGACAACTCGAATATATCTTTCTCTTTTTGCCCTTTTGTTGAGCTTTTCCAGCATTGCACAGCAAGACGCAAGCAGTTCGCAGTACGTACTCAACATGCTGATTGTGAACCCGGCATATGCTGGCTACAAAGAGCAACCTGTAATGACGCTCAACCACAGACAACAATGGGTAGGCTTTAAAGGAGCACCGATGACTTCCACACTAAGTTTCGACACGCCATTGCCAAAAGACGAAATGGCCTTGGGTGGAACCTTGAGATTCGATCAAATTGGGCCAACCAGCACGATGAGCTTTTACAGCGATTTCTCCTACCGCTTTAAAATGACCAACCGCTCATACATGAGTTTTGGACTCAAAGGAGGTTTTGATTTGTATCAGAACAACTTGGTTGAATTGGACCTCATTTCCGAGCTGGAAGGTCAGCAAGACGAGTTCTTCCAAGCTAATCCTAAAGGGCTTTTGTTACCGAATGTAGGATTTGGGGCTCTTTTTTATGACAGAAAATCCTTCTTTGGTGTATCTATTCCTAGAATTCTTCGTAATCAGTTGGATAAGAAGGGAACCGATGCGTGGAATCTCATGGAAGGAGCGCAGGAACCCACACTTTATTTAATGGCAGGGAAGATGTGGAAAATCGACCGAAACTACCAGTTTCAACCAACAGTCTCTGTTCGTGCCATGCAAAATGCTCCAGTATCGGTAGGAGCCTATGCCAACCTCTACATTCATCATGTATTGCGATTGGGCGTATTCTACCACTACAACGAAGTTGCCGGAGCAGTTGTACAGTATGAATATGAAAGACGTTGGAAGTTTGGTTACTCCGTAGATGTCGCTGCCTCTAAACTGATTAGAACAAATTTCGGAAGCCACGAGCTCATGGTAAGTTATGTGCTCACCAACAAGCGTAAACGAATCGTGTACCCGAGATACTTTTAAACTAAAAACGATGAAAATGAAAAAGTACGTTGCTCTCACCCTACTTGTGCTTTGCGGAAATATCGTGTTAGCTCAGAAAAGCGATTTAGAACGCGGGAATAAGTATTTCGATAAGTTCGATTTCGGCCAGGCACTTGAAATGTATCAACTCGCTTATGAGCATGAACAAGACAACCCCGAAATTACCCGTAGAATTGGTCTGTGCCTGCGACGGTTGGGAGGCATTGATGAAAGCGCCGAGTGGTTTAAAAAAACCTTGGATCTGGATGACAGTACCCCAACAGATATGCTTCATTATGCGGAAGCCCTAAAATCAAAAGAGGACTACACCTTAAGTGTCTTTTGGTATGCACGATACGCCATGATGGAACCCGAAGATCAAAGAGCCCAAAGTCACATCCGAGATCCCAAATATTTCCACGACCTCCAAGCAGATAGTTTGAAGTATTTCGTGAAAAAGCTCGAAGTGAATACCGACCAACCTTCTTTTGGTGTATCCAAGTACGGAGATGGTTACCTCTTTTCTTCCGCCGGTGTTCGCAATTTGGCCAGTGGCGAAGACTATGCCGAAGGGCTTTCTTATCTCGACCTCTACGTTTGTGAAAAAGATGCACGCGATGAGTTTGTTCAGATTTCTCCCATCAAAGGAGACATCAATTCCAAGTATCACGATGGTCCGGCATACTACGACCCTTCCACAGAAACCATTTACGTTACCCGAAACAACATTAAGAATGGCCGACCCGTACTCGACAACAACGGAAACGTGAATCTCAAAATTTACGAAGCACACAAGGACGAAGATCAATGGGATAAGATTGAAGACATGCCCTTTAACAGTGATGATTATTCTACCGGACACCCATGTGCAAGCATGGACGGCGGTACCTTGTATTTTGTATCCAACATGCCTGGAGGTTATGGGGGTACCGACTTGTACATGAGTAAGAAAACGTCAGAAGGCTGGGGCGAACCCCAAAACCTTGGTCCGGAAGTAAATACCGAAGGAAATGAAATGTTTCCCTTCCTCTCAGAAGATGGAAAATTGTTCTTCTCATCGGATGGTCATGCCGGATTGGGTGGATTGGATTTGTTTGTGAGTGATAAAGTGCAGGGAAGTTTTACCCCCGCTCTGAACCTCGGTTTTCCCATTAACTCATCGCACGACGACTTTGGAATGATGTATGAAGCCGATAACGAATCGGGCTATTTCAGCTCCAACCGCGATGGAAAAGGTCAGGACAACATTTACTACTTCTCCACATTGGAGTTCATGAAACAGATTTTTGCCGCTACTTTACAAAGCGCAGATATGATGCAATCCTTAGAGGGTGAAACCGTGACCATGAAAAACATTACCAGCGGTGAGTTAAGAGAAACCACTCTGGATGCACAAAACGCCTTCCAATTTACCGTGAATGCAGGGGATGAATTGGCGTTCTATTTTGGCGGAAAGGAATATGCCCACGGAGAACCCATCTTTGAACACAGTGTTGAAGGTCCGCTTCAAGACACCTATTACGACGCAGGAAACATTGCGCTATCGGCCGAAGCCTATGCAGCAAGTTTAGGTAAGAACCTCATCAACCCAAATGAAGCACTTGCCCAAGAGAATGAACGAAGAATGAAAGCCATGCTTGAGCTGCGTGAGCAAACCAACCAACTCGCTGCTGATAAAGCCAAAAATCTTGAAATGGAGGAAAACCAAGACGACGTGATGGACCTCACAACATCCAACGACTCAGAAGTTTTTCCAGACCCAAGAGCAATGGTAAACAGTGGCATTGAAGCCGGTTTGAGCGAGGAAGAATTGAAGCGACTAAACACCATGATGCTCGAACAAAACATGGGCAACATCTACTTTGGTTTTGATAGCAGTAAACTGAGCAATGACGCCAAAAAACAACTCGATGCTTTGGCACAGTTGATTTCAGAAAACCCAAGTTTGGTGGTTCAAATAAGTACCCACACTGATTCACGTGGTAGCAAAATCTACAACGAACGTCTTTCGAAAAGAAGAGCAGAGTCGGTTCAACGTTACCTGGCCAGCATTGGAATAGCACAAAACCAAGTCGTACTCACTTGGCACGGAGAAGAGCAATTGGTGAACAACTGTATGGACGGACGTGAATGTGATGATTTGGCTCACGAAAAAAACAGAAGGGCTGAATTTGCCTTCATTACCGAAGAAATGGCAGCCGAATTGCGCAAATAAGCACCAGAAAAAGCATAAAAAAAGGGACCCGTTCTTGAACGGTGGTCCCTTTTTTCGTTCTTTTCTTTTAAAGAGTCCTTACTAAGCCTTGCTGAGCTTTAACATGTTACTCATCCCTTGTTCAGAGATGGGCATGCTGGCGATGTTGATGATGAGTTCTCCTTCCTTCACCATTCCACTCTTTTTGAGAATGTACTTGATGTCGGCAATGGTGTGATCTGTACTCACCATTTTATCGTAATAGAACGCCTTTACTCCCCAAACCAAATTCATCATCGTGAGGATTCTGCGGTTCCCGGTAAACACAAAAGTGGTTGCTTTTGGTCGCTGACTCGATATTTTGAAACCCGTATAGCCCGAAAAAGTCATGGTAACAATTGCCGTGGCATTCACCCTCTTGGATAAACGGCAGGCATTGTAGCAAATGGAATCGGAGATAAAGCGATCTTCACTGCTCTCAGCTGGTGGGTTTTCGTGGTAGTAAACGTTATCAAAATTTTCGACCTCTTCGATGATTTTCCCCATGGCTTTGATCACCGCTGCAGGGTATTTACCAACAGAAGTTTCCCCACTCAACATCACCGCATCGGTTCCGTCTAAAACAGCGTTTGCCACATCGTTTACCTCAGCGCGGGTTGGGGTAATATTGGTAATCATGCTTTCCATCATTTGCGTTGCCACAATCACAGGCTTGCTGTTTTGCTTGCACTTTCTGATGAGCATTTTTTGCACCAATGGTACGTTTTGCATTGGAATTTCCACTCCCAAATCTCCTCGAGCCACCATCAAAGCGTCGGTTTCACGAATGATATCATCGATCTCGTCCAATGCTTCGGGTTTTTCGATTTTGGCAATCACCAAGGCGTGTTTCTCACGCTCTCGAATGATGTGCTTCAATTCAATAATATCTCTGGCTGAACGCACAAAAGAAAGTCCTATCCAATCCACATCTTGCTCCAATGCGAAATCCAGGTCTTTCAAATCCTTTTCAGTCAAACACGGTAATGAAATATTGGTGTTTGGGAGGTTGATGCCCTTTTTGGAACTGAGGATTCCGCCGTGAATGACTTCACAAATCACCTCATCTTTGTTGTTGGTTGACTTCACCAATAAATGCAACTTTCCATCGTCCAAACGAACTTCTTCTCCAGGCTTCACATCTTGTGCGAAACTTTGATAATTCGTGCTGAATTTCTCAGAAGTTCCTAGTACTTTTTTAGTGGTGATGATCACTTCCGACCCATCTTTGAGCTCAACTCCATTGTCGGTCATGTCATCAGTTCTCAGCTTAGGACCTTGAAGGTCGGCAAGCAAGGCGATGTTGTATTCCGTTTCTGCATTGATTTTTCGAACGTGCTCAATCACTTTCTGGTGATCATCGTGGGTTCCGTGCGAAAAATTCAAGCGAATAACATCCACTCCTTCGTGAATGATTTCCTTGAGCATCTCGTAGGATGAGGTGGCAGGACCAATGGTGGCTACTATCTTTGTTCTTTTCATTGCAGGCTTCAATCAAAAATTAAATTCTCTTTGTTTTTGAGCTTATTGGGATCTACTTTAAAACATGCGTTCACTACGGGTACCTTTTTCAAGCGTTGAAAAAATTCATCCGCCTCAAATTCCCCGTCCGACTCTATTTTAATAAAATAGTCGATCTCCTTCAATTCTGGCAAGATCCAACCTTCACTGGATCTATTCTGTAATAGTACGATTTGAAGCTCAGAATCCTCATCAAAATGGCGGTAAAATGCATGAGCACTGTTCAGCCCTTTCTGAGGTACTTTTAGATCCTCCTCGCAAGTGAACAACAAGCCCAATTCTTTATTGATGTACCAAGCTAATCGGTACTCCCTTTCGTGGCAACTCAAGCCGAAAAGTAAAAAATCAAATTCCAGTTCAACACTCAAGAGGTGCTTCATAATGTAAAAATAACCAATAAGTGTACAACTTACACTAATTAAGTTCGTCTAATTTCAAAAGGTGGAATGCTTCCCTTGCTGCCTTCTGTTCGGCTGTTTTTTTAGACTTGGCACTTCCTTTGCCTTGGGACAGGCCGTTGACCAAAACTTGAACTACATAGGCGTTGGGTTTCCCTTGTTGGTTTTCCTCCAACACTTCGAAAGTTAGTGACATTTTTTCCTTCTGGCACCACTCATGGAGTCTACTTTTGAAGTCGGTGATTTCATGAACGCTTTCATCGATCTTATTCTCAACAAGCAAACGGGTGATCATTTTTGAGGTTTTGTCGAAGCCTTGATCGAGATACATTGCTCCAACAAGGGCTTCAAATGCATTCCCAATGATGGTTTGATGCACCTCTTGATTACCAAGTCTCATTTGCATGTGCTTCATGAGTCCGAGCTTCTCCCCAAAGCGGTTGAGTGTTTTGCGGTTCACCACCTTCGCCTTCATTTTGGTGAGTTCACCCTCGGGAAGTTTGGGGTAATTGGCATACAAGTAATGAGCCACAATGGTGTCCAACACGGCGTCTCCTAAAAACTCCAAGCGTTCATTGCTGTTCTTGATACCACCACCAATGCGTTTTGCTGCAGAGCTGTGTCTTAAAGCGAGCTCGTAGAGTTCAAGGTCTTTCGGGGTGAACCCAAATTGGGACTTCACAAAATGACGGAGTTCTTTCTCGCGTTCAGTTGTGCGTTTGAACCACTTGGAAAAGTTCAAAAGATGTGGGCTTAGATTTTTCTAAAGATGGCTGAGGTATTGTGTCCTCCGAAGCCGAAAGTATTGCTCAAAGCGGCACGAACGGTTCTGTGCTGCGCCTTATTGAACGTAAAGTTGAGTTTCGGGTCCAAAGCTTCGTCCGGATGCACATGGTTGATGGTAGGTGGAACCACATCATTCACAACACTCAAGATACATGCAATGGCCTCAATTGCTCCTGCAGCGCCGAGGAGGTGACCCGTCATCGATTTTGTTGAGCTAATATTGAGGTTGTAAGCGTGTTCTCCGAAAACTTCCAAGATGGCTTTGGACTCGGCAACATCACCAAGGGGAGTTGAGGTACCGTGCACATTGATGTAATCTACCTCATCGATGCTCATTCCTGCATCGTCGAGCGCATATCTCATCACATTGCTCGCTCCCAAACCTTCTGGGTGAGGTGCTGTCATGTGGTGAGCATCTGCAGACATTCCTCCACCGGCGAGCTCACAGTAGATGTGTGCTCCTCGTTTTTTGGCATGTTCGTACTCTTCAAGGATAATTGCGCCTGCTCCTTCTCCCAAAACAAAGCCGTCTCTCGTTGAATCGAAAGGACGTGATGCCGTTTGGTAGTTTTCGTTGTTTGTGGAGAGCGCTTTGAGGGCGTTAAATCCACCAATACCCGCCTCGTTAACTGCCGCCTCTGACCCACCTGCAACAAAAACATCGGCCTTCCCTAATCGGATGTAGGTAAAAGCATCAATCAATGCATTGGTGGAACTAGCGCAAGCAGAAACTGTGGTAAAGTTGGGCCCTCTGAACCCGTATTTGATTGAGATGTGACCTGAGGCGATATCTGCAATCATTTTGGGGATGAAAAAAGGATTGAAACGGGGTGTTCCATCTCCTTGGGCAAAGCTGAAGCATTCGTTTTGGAATGTTTCTAATCCTCCAATACCGGAACCCCAAATGACACCCACCCTGTCTGGATTGATGTTATCTGGTGTGATGCCGGCATTTTGAATCGCTTCCTCAACAGACACAAGTGCATATTGAGAAAAGCGATCCAATTTTCTGGCTTCTTTCCGATCGAAATGATCGTTCGGATCGAAATTCTTGACTTCACAAGCAAACTGCGTTTTGAATTTGGAGGCGTCGAACAAGGTAATGGGAGCGGCTCCGCTCACTCCATTGAGCAATGAATTCCAGTAATCTGTAACATTACTACCAATGGGGGTCAGTGCCCCAAGACCGGTAACTACAACGCGCTTCAATTCCATCGACGTAGCTTATTTTGTGTTGTTCTCGATGTATTCCACTGCTTGACCTACAGTACCAATCTTCTCAGCTTGGTCATCTGGAATAGCAATGTTGAATTCTTTTTCGAATTCCATAATCAATTCTACGGTATCAAGGGAATCTGCCCCGAGATCATTTGTAAAGCTCGCTTCATTTGAAACTTCGCTTTCGTCTACACCCAACTTATCTACGATAATTGCGGTAACTTTAGAACGAATATCAGACATACTGAATTGTTTAGAGATTTAAATCGGCTGCAAAGTAAACAAAAGTTCAATTACTGAACAAAATTAAAACGCATCCGCGGTTTTTCTGCCGACTCACCGATAAAACTGGGCGATTTGGTCGAGCTCTTTTCTTTCTATTTTAGGTACATTGGCTGAAGAGTGGGGATACCCTACCGGAATGTTCAAATAGGCCCGCTCATTTTTTGGTCTGCCCAAGGCTTCTGCCAAGAAATTCATTGGGCTAGGAGTATGTGTTAAGGCTACGAGTCCAGCATTCTGAATAGCTGCCAGCAAGAACCCAACTGCGATACCCACACTTTCATTCACGTAATAATTTCTTGTTTTACCATCGGCCCCCTCATTGTAGCTCTTCTTAAATACGATGATCAGATAAGGAGCGTCTTCAATGAAAGGTTTGATGTGGTTGGTACCGAACTTTTTCAAGTCGTCGAGCCATTCATCACTCATTCTCCCATTGTAATTGATGAACTCTTCCTGCTCTGCCATTACCCGTATTTTGCTCTTGAGCTCCTCATTGCTCACCACACAAAAGGTATATGGTTGCTTATGTGCTCCGGATGGTGCAGTGCCCGCCGTCTTAATGATGTTTTGAATCACTTCCTCAGGTACGGGTTTTGAGCTGAAGTGCCGCACACTTCGTCTCTTGTTCATTTCTTGGTAAAACGCTTCACTACGAATCAAGGATTCCTCTTCGGACATCTTTTCGTGTTCGTATATCACAAAGTTTTCTTCACGCATGAATGGAAGATACACCTTTGCTCTTGAATTCAAAAAAAGGAAAGCGGCTTTTCTGCGAAATCAGCCCAAATTGTGCCTGATCTGCTTCAAAAATTCAGAGGCGTACACAAAATCGTTCAGCTCTTGATTGTCGGTTTTTAGGATGTCGCTCCGGGTTCCTTTCCACCAAATGGTACCTTTATTTACGAAGTTGATTTTATCCCCAATTTCAATCACGGAATTCATGTCATGGCTCACAACAACGGTGGTAATGTTGTACTCCACTGTAATCTCTCGAATGAGGTTATCAATGATGATGGATGTTTGTGGATCGAGCCCTGAGTTGGGTTCATCACAAAAAAGGTACTTGGGCTTCATGGCTATAGCCCTTGCAATTCCCACTCGTTTTTGCATTCCCCCGCTGATTTGTGACGGAAACTTATCGTGTGCCGCTTCAAGTTGCACTCGTTTCAAGCAAAAATTAGCGCGTTCCTTCATCTCCTCTTTACTCATGTTGCCAAACATGGTGAGGGGAAACATGACGTTTTCAAGCACCGTAAGGCTATCAAATAGTGCACTTCCTTGAAAGAGCATTCCAATTTCTTGACGGATGGCTTTTCGCTCGCCCCGATTCATGGAAGTGAATTCCCGACCGTCGTAGAGGATGTTTCCGGAGCTTACTTCAAACAAACCAACGATGCATTTGGTGAGTACCGATTTACCCGAACCACTTCGCCCAATGATGAAATTCACCTTACCCGGGTCAAATTTGGCGTTGACATCGTGCAGTACTTGCTGACCGTTGAAGGACTTGAAGAGGTCTTTTACTTCGATCATACCAGCAAGAGTTGAGTGATGATGTAATTGGTCACCATAATAAGGACAATACTGTAGACCACCGCTTGGGTACTTGATTTACCCACTTCAAGTGCACCGCCTTTGGTGTAATAACCGTGGTAGGCGCTTACACTGGTAATGATGAAGGCAAACACAAGGGTTTTGATGATGGCGTAAATGACCTGAAACGGACGAAAATCATATTGAATGCCCACCTCATAATCGGCATATCCCACCACACCTGCCAGTTCTCCAACCACAGCGCCTGCTCCAATACCAAGGAACATGGAAATCACCACCAAGAAAGGAAAGATGAACAAAGCCGCAACAATTTTGGGAAGAATGAGATAACCCGCAGAATTCACACCCATAATGTCTAATGCGTCGATCTCTTCTTTGATGCGCATGGTTCCAATTTCGGAAGCGATGTTGGACCCCACTTTACCAGCCATGATCACCGGGATGATGGTGGGACAGAACTCCAGGATGAGCGTTTGCCTCACTGTGAAACCGATGGTGTAAGCAGGAATCCAGCCTGAATCGATATTCGCAGCAGTTTGAATGCAAATCACCGCCCCCATGAAAAGGGATAAAAGTGAAATGATTCCGACACTTTGCACCCCAATCTTATCCACCTCATGAACAATCTGTTTCCAATAGATGGAAAAGCGCTCGGGTCGGCGAAAAGCATTGAAGACCAATTCAAAATATCTTCCGGTGTGATAAAATAGTTGCATAACAGGGCTAAATTAAGTCAATGCTCGTAGCTCTGCAGGTGCTTTGGGAATAATTTTTAATACTCCTCGTTTAATTATTAATTTCCCATCACCAAAAAACAGTTATGCAAGGTTCCAAAACCACTCGATTTCTTCTTCTTTTTGCAGTCCTTGTTTTGCTCGCTTCATGCAGTATTTTTCGCAAAAAAAACAGATGCAATACTTGTCCGGTTTGGAAGGACAACGTAGAATTAACACAGGAACTCCCAGAATGAAGCCTCGCCTGAATTTCAGGGATTTTGTGCCTGAGTCGTCCATCCCCTTGTTGGAAAAGATGATGGAAGGTGAACCGGTTGTTCTTAAAATCAGCCGGGCCAGACAAACCAAATGGGGCGATTTTAGAGCTCCGCATGGGGCCTATAAATTAGCGCGCATTAGCGTGAATGGCGATTTGAGCAAAGCGGCCTTTCTTCTTACTTTGGTGCACGAGTGGGCGCATTACGAGCTTTGGAAAGCACGGTATCGTGGGGCTCCTCATGGAAATGCTTGGAAAAAATGCTTCACTGAATTGATGCTTCCTTTTCTTCAGGAACCGCATTTCTCGGACGCGCTCCTTCCACTCTTGAAACGGTATTTCATGAATCCAAGTGCTGCGATTAGTTCATCTCCCGAACTCTACGAAGCCTTGATTGGTGAAACCGGAGAACACCTCAAAAAGTTGGAAGAACTGGAGTTGGGGAGCACCTTTGTATTTCGTTCAAAGACTTATGAACGCGGTGCTTTGCGAAGGACCCGAATCCTTTGTTTGCGATTGGACAATAAAAAGCAGTACCTCTTTATGGCCAATACGCCCGTTCAAAGTCGTTCTTGAGCCAAATATCCGTCCTGAAATTTGTACTTTTGCCGCTGCAAACCAAGGACATTAAATCCATTGAACAAGACTCAATTGCCTACCGACCTTCAAAACCTGCCTGTTTCAGAGATGGCCGAATCCCTAGTGGGTTCTGAGATCATCAAACTCGCTGGAGAAATCAAAGCGCGAATAGCCCAAGGGGAATCGATTTTCAACCTCACTATTGGTGATTTCGATCCAGCAATTTTCCCTATTCCAAAGGAACTATTGGAAGGTATTCTTGCCAAATACCAAGCGCAACATACCAACTATCCTGCGGCAAACGGAATGCAAGAGCTGCGAGAAGCGGTGGCTCAATTCATAGAAAAACGACAAGGTTTAAAGTACAGCGCAAACGAAGTCTTGATCGCCGGTGGTGCTCGTCCGCTCATCTATGCCGCTTACCAAGCCTTGGTAGATCCTCAAGACAAGGTGGTTTTTCCGGTGCCTTCGTGGAACAACAACCACTACAGCCATTTGAGTGGAGCGAATGCCGAATTGATCATGACGGGTCCGGAAACCCATTTCATGCCCAAGGCAGAGCAACTCACCTCTGCACTCAACGGTGCTCGGCTATTGGCTTTATGCTCTCCGCTTAATCCAACTGGTACTGTTTTTTCCAAAGAACAATTGCTGGGAATTTGTGAACTTGTGTTGAGCATCAACCAAGAGCGTTTGCAACAAGGAGAAAAACCACTTTACTTGCTGTTTGATCAAATCTATTGGCAACTGACATTAGGGGAAACCGAGCATTTTGACCCGGTTTCATTGATGCCAGAATTGCGATCTTATACGGTGTATATCGACGGACTCTCTAAAGCTTTCGCCGCCACGGGTGTTCGTGTAGGGTGGGCGATGGGTCCGGAAAAGATCATGAGTAAAATGAAGTCCATTTTAGGACATGTTGGGGCATGGTCGCCCAAAGCAGAACAGCTTGCATCAGCAGAATTTTTGGGAATGGACGAGGCGGTAGACAGCTACCTCACAAATATAAAATCCCGCATATCTCAGCGCCTGAACGATTTCTATGAAGGCTTCCAAACGCTGAAAGCAGAAGGGCACCAAGTGGATGCCATTGCGCCACAAGCAGCAATTTATCTCACGGCTCAACTGAACCTCATTGGAAAAAGAACTGAAGACGGACAAGTGCTGAACAATACGGCTGAAGTAACCGATTACGTTCTTCGTGAAGCCGGTCTGGCCATCGTTCCTTTTTATGCCTTCGGAGCGGAGCGTAGTTCAACATGGTTCAGGATATCGGTTGGAACGGCAAAAGACAATGATGCACAAGACGTGACGGCTCGTTTGAGAACAGCACTTGAAAAACTCAGCTAAACTATGGCTCAAGTAAACAATTATTGCGTGATCATGGCCGGCGGCATCGGAAGTCGCTTTTGGCCCATGAGTAAAAGTGCCTTTCCAAAGCAGTTTCACGACATTCTTGGTACGGGGAAATCACTTCTTCAAATGACCTTTGATCGCATGTGCAACATCGCCCCTGCGAGGAACATTCTCATCGTTACCAACAAACAATACAAAGCACTGGTACTAGAACAGCTGCCCGAGATCGAAGAAGACCAAGTGCTCTGTGAACCCTTCATGCGCAACACCGCTCCTTGCATTGAATATGCCAACCACCATATCGCGAGTAAATGCGAAGATGCAAACATTGTGGTTGCGCCGTCTGACCATTTGATTGTAAATGAAGCAGAGTTTGTGGACACCCTTAACCTTGCCATTGAACGCGCTGAGGAAAACAATCGCTTATTGACCCTTGGAATCAAGCCAAGCCGTCCGGATACAGGCTACGGATATATCCAATTTGAAGACAGTGAAGAGGGCATCAACCCGAAAATAAAAAGCGTTCGCACCTTCACGGAAAAACCCAATCGCGAACTGGCAGAACAGTTTCTCGAATCGGGAGATTTCTATTGGAACAGCGGAATTTTCATTTGGTCTTTGAAGAGCATTCAAGAAGCATTTCAGGAGCATTTGCCCGACATGGCCAGCACGTTTTCACAGGAAAAGGCTGCATTTGGAACTCCCAACGAAAATACGGCCATTGAAAAGATTTATGCCGTTTGTGAAAACATCAGCATTGATTATGGCATCATGGAAAAAGCCAAAAATGTGGACGTTGTATTGAGTGATTTTGGCTGGAGCGATTTGGGAACGTGGGGATCTTTGGCCCAACAAATCGAACAAGACGACTTAAAAAACGCCATTGTGAGCGAACAAGTGCTTTGCTATCAAAGTGAAGGAAACATCATTCACAGCCCGAAAGACAAATTGGTGGTTCTTCAGGGAATTGACGATTGTATTGTAGTAGATACGGGTGAAGTATTGATGATTTGCAAAAAGGAAGACGAGCAAAGAATCAAGAACATTGTGACCGATCTGAAGTCGAGAAAGAGTCCGCACGTTTAAAAAATACTTAGTGATAAGAAAGCCCCACCTTCCTCAAGAAAGTGGGGCTTTTTTTGGTCATTCATTTTCGGTCTTGGTCTTATTCTCCAATCATCTTCTTAGGATCCACCCACTCGTCGTATTCCTCTTCCGTGAGATAAGCTAGCGCCAGGGCTGCTGCTTTGAGGGTAGTTCCTTCAGCGTGTGCTTTTCCGGCAATTTCTGCCGCTTTGTAGTATCCAATTTTGGTGTTGAGCGCCGTTACCAACATGAGGGAATTGTTCACCAATTCATCAATGCGTTGTTGATTTGCCTCAATACCAGAAGCACAGTGTTCGTCAAAAGAAACACAGGCGTCTCCAAGGAGTTGTGCACTTTGGAGGATGTTAGCTGCCATCATGGGTTTGAACACGTTCAATTCGTAGTGTCCTTGTGTACCTCCAACAGTAATCGCCACATCATTCCCCATCACTTGGGCGCAAACCATGGTAAGGGCTTCACACTGGGTTGGGTTGACCTTGCCCGGCATAATGCTTGACCCCGGTTCGTTGGCAGGAATAATGAGCTCACCAATGCCCGATCTTGGTCCGGAAGCCATCATTCTAACATCGTTTGCAATCTTGTTCAAGCTCACTGCTAATTGCTTGAGAGCACCGTGGGTCTCAACGATAGCATCGTGTGCAGCCAATGCTTCGAACTTGTTGTGCGCCGTAATTAAAGGCAAGTTTGTGAACTGGGCGATGTACTTGGCCACCAATTCGCTGTAGCCCTTTGGAGTGTTGATCCCCGTTCCCACAGCCGTTCCACCCAAGGCCAACTCGCTCAAGTGTGGAAGTGTGTTTCGAAGTGCTGTTAATCCGTGGTTGAGCTGACTCACGTAGCCTGAAAATTCTTGTCCGAGCGTCAATGGCGTAGCATCCATCAAATGGGTTCTACCAATTTTCACAACCTCTTTGAGTTCTTCCGATTTTTTCTGGAGGGTATCTCTCAGTTGCTCCACCCCGGGGATGGTTACTTCAACGATTTTTTTATAGGCAGCAATGTGCATTGCCGTTGGGAAAGTATCGTTGGAGCTTTGTGATTTATTGACGTCATCGTTGGGATGAATGGGCTTATCACCTTCACCCAAAACACCCCCATTCAACACATGTGCTCTGTGGGCAACCACTTCGTTCACGTTCATGTTGCTTTGGGTTCCTGAACCGGTTTGCCAAATCACCAAAGGAAACTGGTCTGCCAATTCACCTGCAGCAATTTCATCACATGCTTTTGCAATAAGGTCTCGCTTTTCTTCTGAAAGCACGCCCAATTCACAATTCGTGTATGCTGCTGCCTTTTTGAGGTAAGCAAAAGCCTCCACAATTTCTACGGGCATGGATGCTGGCGCTCCAATTTTAAAGTTGTTGCGGGAGCGTTCCGTTTGGGCGCCCCAGTATTTATCTGCAGGCACTTGGATTTCTCCAATGGTATCTTTTTCAATTCTAAAACTCATGTTATTCGAATAGTTGATTGATATTTTCTAGCGGACGAGCAATGACCGCTTGATCTTTGTTCCAAATAATGGGTCGTTCAATAAGTACTGGGTTCTCGTGCATGATTTTCAGCCATTCTTGGTCTGAATGCGCTTGACCTTTGAACTGCTCTTTGAACAATTTTTCTCCCTTTCTCAGCATGCTTTCTGCGGGGATTCCCAGTGCTTTATGGACTTTGGTGAGTTCACCCAAAGAAGGCACCTCTTTTAAGTAAAGCACCACTTCATGCGGCACCTTTTTTTCTTCCAAAAAAGCCAGTGCCTCTCTGCTTTTTCTGCACCTGGGGTTATGAAATATTTTCATAGTTGTTGTGATTTGCACCGCTACCTTGGGTCATCAAAAACGCTTTGAGCATCTCTTCAATCTCTCCGTTCATGATTTGATCCACATTGCTTGTTTCAAACCCGGATCGGTTGTCTTTCACCAGTTTGTAGGGCTGCATAACGTAGGATCGAATTTGAGATCCCCATTCAATTTTCTTTTTGCCCGCCTCTATCTCTGCGCGGGCCTCATTTTGCTTGGCCTGCTCCATTTCGTACAGTTGAGATTTGAGCAACTGCATGGCTTTTTCTTTATTCCCAAGCTGCGAACGCGTTTCGGTATTATCGATAACAATTCCCGTGGGTTTATGCCGAAGTCGAACTCCCGTTTCCACCTTGTTCACGTTCTGTCCACCAGCTCCTCCACTTCGGAACGTTTCCCAAGTGATGTCGGCCGGGTTAACATGAATCTCGATGCTTTCATCCACCAAAGGATAAACGTACACAGAAACAAAGGAGGTATGTCTTCGTGCATTGGAGTCGAAGGGTGAAATTCTCACCAAACGGTGTACTCCATTTTCGCCTTTGAGCATTCCAAAAGCAAAATCTCCTGAAAACTCGAGGGTTACTTGCTTAATTCCGGCCACATCGCCTTCTTGGAGTTCCAATTCTGAAACTTTGAATCCGCTTTTTTCTCCATACATGATGTACATTCTCATGAGCATGGAGGCCCAGTCGCAACTTTCGGTACCTCCCGCCCCTGAGGTGATCTGCATCACGGCGTTGAGGTTATCTTCGGGAGAAGAAAGCATGTTTTTGAACTCAAGTTCTTCAATCTGCTTGAGCGATTCGTCGTACTGCATTTGAAGTTCTTCTTGATCCACGTCTCCTTCCTTGAAAAAATCAAAAAGCACCTTGAGATCTTCACAAGCCGATTCACAAGCGCTGAAGGCATCCGTCCAAACTTTGAGCGTTCGGATCTCTTTCATCATGCGTTCTGCCTTCTTGGCATCGTTCCAAAAATCGGGATCTTGCGTGTGCTTTTCCTTCTCACTGATGAGCATTAACTTATGATCGACGTCAAAGGTACCCCCTTAACGCTTCCAAGCGCCCAGCTAGTTGACTAATGTTGTCTGCTGTAATCATGGCTGCAAAGGTAATACAGATTTAAGTTTGAAGGAGAATTAAGACAAAATTCATAGGTTTGGTGAAATCTTAATTACTATGGAGACCATACTTGACCAAGACGCTGCCCGTTCTTCGGAGCGTAAAACCCTCGAAGAACTATCCAATGGGGACTACAAGATTGACCTTTCGAAATACATGAGCCAGTCTTTTGAGATTTTTCAAAAGGAGTGGGCCTTGTTTGGGGCTTACACATTTGTGATGATTTTGATCATTCTGGTTTCCATCATTACGATCATTGGCCCCATTCTCATTGCCTTTCCTCTTGCCGCTGGATATCACATCGCTTGTAGAAAGATTCAAAATGGGGAAGAACTCTCTTTTTCTGACTTCTTTGGCGGTTTCAGCAGGTTTGGCGACTTTGTGGTTTTGTCACTCATTCAGTTTGGAATTCTGGTCATCCCATCGCTTTTCATTGGAGTATTTCCAGCCATAGCAGCGGAGATGGGTGGAGACGCTGGAGCCGTTCTGATGTTGCTTACCCTTTTTCTTCAGTTGATTTTTTATGTGTTCATCATGGCCTTCACCGTGCTCACTTACTTCAGCATGCCCCTTATTCTTTATGGTGAACTCACAGCGAGTCAAGCCGTCAAGTACTCATTGCGTATCGCAAAGAAGAACTTCTGGTGGATCTTACTGGTGTCCATCTTGGCAGGAATTTTCGCGCAACTGGGTTTCATTGCTTGTGGGATTGGCTTGTTCTTCACTGCCGGGTTTACAGAGATCTTTCGATACTTGACCTATGAGGATGTATTCGGCCTTGAATCTCGTCGTGCAGAAGCGGAGTAAGGCAGCTCGTTCATGAAATCCATCAACCCTGCGCTCATTCAAACCCGACTTGCCAAGTGGTGTTCTTTGCAAGACAGGGCCATATCTCAAGCCAAGAAAAAACTTGCCGCCCATGAAATAGCGGAAGAAGATCGGGAGCGCATTTTGCAATTTCTCATTCGAGAAAAGTATCTCGACGACCTCCGGTTTGCTCAAAGCTATGTGCGGAGCAAGTTTGTTTATAAGCAATGGGGTGAAGTTAAAATACGGCATCACCTCAAAGCTCTTCGCGTTGCTGAGGGGTTCATTGATCAAGCATGCAGGGAAGAACTGCCTGAAGAAGCCAACCTTGAACGAATTGAAGCCCTCACGAAAAAGAAGGCCCAACAAACATCGGATCCCGCAAAAGTGCTGCGTTTCTTGCTGCAGCGCGGTTTTACCTATGGCCCTTCTTATGAGGCAGTCAAAAAGTGGGTGAAATAACTTAGCATATCCTTTTTCAAGGCATGTGCACCCAGTGTAAAGAAACCTTTTACTTGGAATTAACGTTCATGGTCGGAGAAAGGCCGATGAAATATTCTTAATTTTGCCTCAATATACATTGTGTACCAATGACAAAGACGGAAATTACTGCGCAGATTGCGCAATTGCTGCAGACAGATGACATCACTTCCATTAAAAGCGAAGTGAGAGATCTGCTGGCCAACTTCAAAGCTGAAGTGGCGAAAGAAAAACAACTTCAATTGGAGGCTTGGAACGCCGAAGAACACGAAGAAGGTGAAGATTTCAATTACATTCCCGGCGAAGAAGATGCCGCAATGGATGAATTGATGCAATCTTACCGGGAACGTGTGAAGGAGCACGGAAAGAAAATTGCAGAAGAGCAAGCCGCTAATCTCAAAAACAAAGAAGATCTTCTCAAGGAGCTCGAAGCCCTTTTGAAAGAAGAAGAGAACATTGGGAAAATGTTTGGCGTGTTTAACGAGCTGAAGGAAAAATGGGATGCCATTGGGAACATTCCTGGTGACAAATATAAAGAGGTGTCTGACCGTTACCAACAACTGCGCGAAGAGTTCTTCTACAACATCAATATTTACAAAGAACTTCAGGAAAACGACCTGAAAATCAACGATAAAAAGAAACAGGACCTCATTGCTAAAGCCAAAGAAGCCATTGCCCTCGAGAATTTGAAGGAAATGGAAATCCTGCTTCGCTCCTATCAAAAAGAGTGGATGGAGATCGGTCCATCACCCCGAGAAACCTACCAAGCCGTTGGAGATGAGTTCTTCAATACTTGTCGTGAAGGTTTTGGTAAAATTCAAGCTCATTACGATGCCATCCATGCGGAACAAGACCAAAATCTTGAGAAGAAAAAAGCCATGGTAGAACACGTTCGTGGGATTGTTTCTCTCGAAATAAGCAACCATGCTACGTGGAGCAAGAAAACCGAAGAAATGATTGCAGCACAAAGCCAGTGGAAAGAAATTGGCTTTGCGCGCAAGAAAGACAACGAAGAAGTTTGGCAAGAATTCCGAGGGTTGTGCGATCTCTTTTTTGAGAAAAAACAACAGTTCTACACTGCGAGAAAAGCAGAACAAAAACTCAACCGCGATAAAAAAGAACTGCTCATCCAAAAAGCAGAAGGCATTAAGGACAGCACCGATTGGAAAGCAACGGGTGATGCACTGATCAAACTTCAAGGAGAATGGAAAAAAGTGGGGCCTGCCGCTCAAGGAGACGAACAGCGTCTTTGGTCTCGTTTTCGAGCAGCTTGCGACCAATTCTTCAACGCGAAAAAAGAACATTTTGCCGGTAAAGACGATGAGCAAAAAGAGAACCTTCGCATGAAAAAAGAGCTCATCGAGCAAATTGGAGCCTACGAACTTACTGGGAACCGGGGTGCTGACTTGGCTGCTTTGAAGCAGTTTTCTGCCAGCTGGAAAGATATTGGGTTCATCCCCAAAAAACACCTCGATGCTACTTGGGCTGCTTATAAAGAAGTGTTGGACGCGAAGTACGACCTCTTGAAGGCCAACCAGTCGGAAAGATCTGTGGAAGCCTACCGCGAGCGTGTTGCCGACCTCAGTAATGCAGACGACGCCAACCGCGCTTTGAAAAAAGAACAATACCTCTTGCGCGATAAAATTGACCGCTTAAAACAACGCGTCATTCAATATGAAAACAACATGGGCTTCTTTTCTGGAAAAGGAGCAGAGGCCATGAAGAAGGACATTGAACGCAAGGTGGACGATGCAAAAAAAGAGATTGAAGAAATCAAAGAAAAGCTCAGAATCCTGAGAAACGACGAATAAGGGTTGGGTCTTAAATAACGCCCAACTGCGCTGGAGCCGGCTTTATTTTTGTGCCTACCGCTGGTAGACTAAAAGTAAATACGGCTCCTTTGTTTTCTTCGCCTACCGCATGGACCTTCCCGCCATGACGAGACACGATTCTTTGAACAATGGCCAAGCCTACTCCCGTACCTTGAAAATCTTCTTGGGGGTGAAGGCGTTGAAATACCCCAAACAGCTTTTCGGCATAAGCCATATTGAAGCCAACACCATTGTCCTCAACCTCAAAGTGAATCATCCCATCCAGCTCTTGTCCGCGAACGCGTATCAGCGCATTTTCTTCTTTACTCGTGAATTTGATGGCATTCCACAAAAAGTTAACGAATACTTGACGCACGAGCTGCACATCTCCTTGGCAAATGGGTAAATCTCCAACAATAAGCTCAATGGAACGATTGGGCACCTGCATTTTTAACTCTTCGAAGATATCGTTCACCAATTCTTTGGAATCGATGGTTGCAAAATTGAGGGTTTTGGTTCCTGTTCGGGAGAAGTTGAGCAGTGCATCGATGAGTTTGGACATCTGTTTGGCCCCTTTTTGAACAATTCCCAAGTACCTCTTGGCCTCATCGTCCAATTGATCGGCGTAGTCTTCTACAAGCACATCAGAAAAATTATTGATGGCTCTCAACGGTGCACGTAAATCGTGAGAAATTGAGTAACTAAAGCTTTCCAAATCATTGATGGCATCTCTCATTTTTGAGGTTCGTTCTACCACCATTTCTTCGAGGTTATCGTTGAGAACTTTCAAGCGCTTTTGGGCTGAAGAACGCTCGAGCGCAGACTCAAAGTTCCTCACCACCGTTTTTAATCCATTGACCTCAAAGGCTTGGAATGAACTATCCTCAGTAAATTTCGCAATGATGACCAAAGCCTCCAAATCTCCGTCTTTCAATACGGGAGCAATCACGGCAGCTTTAGATTGTTCACACATCATGGCGGGTTTGTGTCTGCTTTCCTTCGCTCCATAAACCCAAACCTCACCGGCCATAAGAGTAGCCAGCAAGTCTGGTTCAGACTCCAACTCCACATATCCATGCCTGATCTCACATTCCTTTTCCTGCGTCCAATAATTGGTGAGCTCGTAGGTAAATCCGTCTCCATGGTTGGTGAGGCTCATGTAAGAAATTCTGTCGCTTTCGAGTGCCGGACCAATATGTTCAATCACCTGTTGTACCCCGAGCGAGTACGACTCTTCCGCCAAAAGTATTGCTGAAGAATCGGCGATTGAAGAAAGCATTTTGGACTGTTTCTTTACCTCTTCCTCCTTTTCTTTGAGGGCGGAGATGTTTACCGTACTTACGAGTAATCGGTGATATGAAAATCCTTCTTTCAGGAATCGTACACGCTTCAAGGTCTTTAAGCGCACCCCATGAAGGGTTGAAAAATCCACCTCGTGTTGCATGTTGTCTTCGTCGTCCCAAATGGCGATCAACAATGAATTGAAGTAACCCGGGGTTTGCTCAGTGTACAACTTGGCTACATTGTCTGAAAACTCCTTTACATCTTTGCATTCATACAACCTCAAGGCCTCTGGATTTAGGGCCATCAACTTGAGCATAGCGCGGTATTCCATCACATTGTCCACATTCACCAAGGGGGTAATTCGGGGATGGGTTGCTCCGCTTTCCTTCAAGTTTTTTACGTGCTCATAAAGCCCCGAATAATCATATTCTCCAATAGCCACCCCTACCGATTCAAAAGTGGAACGGTACTTCTTTTCTGAAGCCCTGAGAATGTCTTGGTATTTTTTCCGCTCGATGGAATACACAATGGACTTCTCAAGCAAATTGGCATCAAACTCCCCCTTCACCAAGTAATCTTGTGCACCTTGCTTTACAATGTCCACGGCAATGTTTCGGTCGCTCAATCCGGAAAGAACCACAATGGGTGGTGCCACATCAAGGCTATCTTGAACCAATTTGAAAGTATCTTGTCCGAAACTATCGGGTAAAAACAAATCGAGGAACACGATATCGTATTCCTTTTCCCCGTTGCTTTCCTGGATCATGTTCAGGGCCTTCGCAATGCAGTCGGCATGATCTACTTGAATGAAAAACCCGCGTATTTGCCCCAACACTTCACGTATAATAATGAAGTCTTGAAGGTTGTCTTCAACCACCAGGATTTTCACTTTTAGACTGCTCATATCTTTGCTTTGGGTAGGGTAAAGTGGATGTTAAAATTCTTTTGATCTACTGCCCACATTTCCCCACCATTGTGTTCTACGATGGCTCGTGCAAGGGTAAGACCCATTCCGATATGTTGCTCTCTGTTATTACCGCGAGCGAACACGTCAAAAATCTGATTTAAAGTTATTATTTTTAATTGATCATGCTCTGCTTCACAAATAAATTCGATCAGATCCCCACGATCTTCACTGGTAATAGTGTAGCGTTCCACCCTTTCTATTGCGTGATCTAATACGTTTTGAATCAACACTTTAAACACCGTAATCAGCTGCTCTTCAATTGCGAAGATGGGGGTTGGACATTGAAAAACCAAAGCGATTCCCCTCGCCTCCAGTTCTGCTCGATACATGCTGTTCACTTCTATGAGCAAGGACTCCGGGAAAAGGTTAATTGGTTGTTCTGTGGACCTTGAAACGCGAGACAAATCCACTAAGGCGGAGATCATTTTTTTCAATTGATTGGCATTCTCCAAGGCCATGGAGAGGTAGTCTGTATCCGCATTTGCTGGCTCACCCTGGGGTTTATTTTGGGCAAGCTTGATGAAAGAAGACACCATGCGCAAGGGCTCATTCAAATCGTGAGAGATGGCGTAAACGAAGCGGTCGAGGTCCGTCTTGGGTGGATTTAATCGTGGCCTTTGTGTTGCTGCCATTTCTTTGATTTCAAGCATTTTCTGATAGTACTTCGTCAATAATCATCGGTAATTCAGCAAACTGTTTATTCTTGCTGATACAGCGTTTCACACCCTCCGAAAGCGCGAGCTTCACTGTATATTCATCGTTCGAATTGGAAAGAAAAACCACCGGTACTCGAATCCTTAAGCTCGCCATCAATTTGATAAAATCAAAACCATCAATGGTGGGCATGGAAATATCGAGCAAAATGAGGTCAATTCCATCTCCCGTCAACACCGATATGGCCTCTGAGGTATTCAAGGAGGTTTCAACATCAAAGCCGTGCTGGTCCAACAGCATCTTTGTCATTTTCAAAGTGACAATCTCATCATCAATCAACAAAAGCCTTTTCTTCATATTTTCTTGTCAGGAAAACGAAATTACACGTAAACCCATCACCTTGTGGTAAGCTGCCCTCCCACAAGGGTGTAAGAATTGTCTTACAAATTCTTATCTTGTCTGCACCAATTTTTTTGTCATGTTTCGATCTCTTCCCCTAAGCTTGTTGGTCGCCTTTGCGCTCACTTCTTCCATTTCCTTCGCTCAGTCGTTCAGTGTTGAGTTGCTATCAACCTACACCATTGAAGACATCAACGATATTATTGACGATTTTGGAGTTCCTGCAAACACGCTTCAGATCAATAGCGGGGTGAACTATTACCGAGTAGAATACATGACCCTTCACCCCAATGGCGATTCTGTTCTCGTTTCTGGAGCCATTGCTGTTCCTAGCGAAGCACCCAGTTGTCCAAAGCCCATTGCCTCCTATCAGCACGGCACCACTACGGTGCGAACGGGTGTTCCTTCGTTTGAAAATACTGAGGGACTATTGGGAGTGATGTATGCCGGTGCGGGATACGTGGTTACACTTCCTGATTTCATCGGTTTGGGCGTATCTGAGCTTTTTCATTTGTACGTCCATGCCGAATCTCAAGCCAGCACAAGTTTAGATTTAATTCGATTGGCGGCTAATGAATTTCAAGAGGAGCTGAACTATGTTTGGAGCGATGAACTTTTTCTTTTTGGGTATTCTCAGGGCGGACACGCTACCATGGCGCTTCACAAGATGATTGAAGAAGAATTTGCTGATGAATTTACCGTCACAGCCTCAGCTCCAATGAGCGGTCCTTATGACATTTCAGGCACGCAAACCGACATGATTATTGCCGATGCACCTTTTTCATTTTCCGGCTTTCTTCCTTACGTTACCATGGCCTATCAGGCCGCCTACGGTAATTTGTATTCTAGTCTGGACGAGATCTTCATCGAACCCTATGCAACAACCTTACCCGATCTTTTCGACGGTACCAACAGCATTGCCTATATCTCTTCTCAATTGCCTGCCATCCCCAATCAAATGCTGCGAGAGGACGTTTTCGAGGCTTTTCAAACAGACCCAAATCATCCCTTAAGAGTAGCTTTGGCAGACAACGATGTCTATGACTGGGCACCATCAGCACCCACCAGAATGTACTACTGCACAGAAGATGAACAAGTGGATTACAACAACTCCCTCGTGGCCTTAGAAGCCATGTTGGCCAACGGTGCTCAGAATGTAGAAGCATTGAATGGGGGTCCGTTTGACCACGGTGGATGCGCTCCTCTTGCCTTCTTGGGTGGATATTTTTTCTTTGAAGAATACCGAACCAACCCCTTTTCCATTGACTACGATGTGAACATCAGCGATGCAAGCACTGGCGACACAAATGATGGAGCACTGGAATTCGTGTTCTTGGGCGGACAAGAGCTGTATTCCTTGAATTGGAGCACCGGGGAAACGGAGAATCTCATCGAAGGACTGAGTCCGGGCGAATACACACTTAACATCACCGATGCTCAGGGCTGCTCATCTACCACCACTTATTCGGTATCTTTTGTGGGTGATGTTTTTGAAGAAGAATTTATTTGGAACCTTTACCCCAACCCTAGCACAGGACTCGTTAACATCAACTGGCCTTTTGAGGACGGACGTTTTGAAGTGAAGAACACCCAAGGGAAGCGGGTTCAACACGGCCAAATTAAACATGGCTTGAACACTTTTTCTTGTGAAAACTTGACGGACGGTCTCTACACCGTGGAAATCACCAGCACGCAAGCTTCCTACTCCCGAAGAATCATGATTGTGAGATAGAAGGGGCGATATCAATTGTACCCGCTTCGTTTCTCTTCTTTCAGTTCAATGATCTCTTTTTCGAGATGTTCGATGTAGCGCTGCACATACTCGTTGGTGGAGAACTGCATGTTTTCAGCTTTCGCTCCTGTACCTTGGACGTATTTGTTTTGATGAATGTTGAACACCTGTGACTGTTGAAAGTCGAACAAAACTGCTGGCTCTACGGCTAACAAATGAGCGATTTGTTCCACCCTCGTAATGCTCACATCCACCGAGCCGCGTTCTACTTTACTGTATCCGCTGGTGCTCATTTCCAAAGCGAGGGCCATTTCTTCTTGAGACATTCCACGCTCCTCTCGAAAGCGTTTGATGTTTTTGCTAATGATGGTTTTTAAAGGCTGTTGTGTCATGGAAAAGAGATATTCATTCTTGATCACAATTTACACCAGTTCCGCCAAAAAACCCGTTTCATCCACAAAGTCAAAAGGGCCATTCACAAAGTTCTTCCCTCAGAGCTCAGCAACAATTCTTCCTGTTGTTTTTCCTTGAAGGATGAAATCCATTTGCGTCGGTATATCTTCAAGCGACACATATTGTGCAATTTCATCCAAGTGATCGGGTTTCCATTCATTGGCCAGTTTCTCCCACACTTGCTTTCGAACATTCATGGGTGTTTCAGCGCTATCAATGCCCAAGAGGTTAACTCCGTTCAGAATAAAAGGGTAGATCGTCATTGCAAAATCGGGGCGATCGACGAGTCCGATGCTGGCCACAGAGCCATTTCTGCCACATTTTTTGAGCAAGGTCACAAGGGTATTTCCTCCCACATTATCAATTGCCCCTGCCCACTCCGATCGCAACAAGGGTCTGCCACTGTCGTCGTTCACCGCATTGCGATCCAAGACTTCTGATGCTCCAATTGACTTCAGGTATTCTTTTGCCTCCTTCTTCCCGCTGGAGGCGAGCGCTTGGTACCCCGCTTTTTGCAAAATGGCCAGCGCCATGGAACCTACTCCACCACTTGCACCGCTCACCATGATCGGCCCCATGCTGGGATGTTGCCCGTTGTTTTCCATCTTGAACAGTGCCAAAGCTGCCGTATAGCCTGCGGTGCCAATAACCATTGCATTTTTGAGCGACAAACCCTTGGGCAAGGGCAGCACCCACGTTGCAGGTACCGAAATGAGTTCAGCAAAAGCCCCCTTGGTATTCATTCCCAAGTCGTAACTCGTACAAATGACCTCGTCTCCTGGTTTGAAGGTGCCACTTCGATCTTCCACCACCACTCCGCAAGCATCAACCCCGGGCGTATGAGGGTAGTTACGCGTGATGCCTTTGTGTCCGGAAGCCGAAAGCGCATCCTTATAATTCAAAGCAGCATACTTCACCTCAATGGTGACCTCATGCTTGGGCAGAAAATCCAAATCTTGCTCTTCAATGCTTTTTACAAATGTCCCGTCTTCCATTTCGCGCACCACCAAGGCGCGGTATACCTTATTTTTCATGATCTTCATTTAAAGCGTGAAACTCATAGCCCTCTTCCTTTAAATCTTCCAAAACGAGAGGCAAGGCTTCCAGCATAACTTTAGCGGCCTTTTCACTATCGTGGAACACCACAATGGATCCAGGCTCTACTTGTTCAACAACGTTACGGCGGCATTGACTGGCACTCACCTTTGGGTCGAAATCCCCACTCAAAACATCCCACATCACAATGGTGCTGCGTTTGCTCAAGCACTGAATTTGGCTTTTGGTGATTCTTCCGTATGGCGGGCGAAACAACTTCGAATCAAGCACTTTGGCGCAATTCAAGTAACTTCTCGCATATTGAAAAGTACTGGTTTTCCAGCCGTTGACGTGTTGGTCAGTATGGTTCCCCACGGCGTGACTCGCATCCAGAATTTCTTCCAAAACATCTGGAAATCTGCGCACATTTTCACCTACACAGAAGAAGGTTGCCAAAGCACCATAAGCCTTCAATACAGCAAGCACCTCTCTTGTAATCTGCGGGTGTGGCCCATCATCAAATGTGAGAAAAACCCGCTTTTCTGTCGTCTTTACCGACCACAATAAATCCTTTCCAAAAGGCTGAACTATCTTGGGTGTTTTGGTGAAATACACACCGCAAGATACAATGGCAGCAGCAGAAATGTGTAGTTTTGATCTCGAAATATGAAAGCAGCAGTACTCGTTAAAAACGGAAAAGCTTCGGAGGCATTTCAGGTGCAGGAAATCGAAGACGTTCAAGCAAAAGCAGGCCAAGTTTTGGTGCAAAGCGAAGCCTTTGGTCTCAATTTCGCCGACGTTATGGCGCGCAACGGACTTTACCGAGAAGCACCTCCACTTCCAAGTGTTTTGGGATATGATTT
Organism: uncultured Comamonadaceae bacterium; assembly: GCA_964649515.1. Lineage (GTDB taxonomy): Bacteria > Bacteroidota > Bacteroidia > Flavobacteriales_D > Sanyastnellaceae > CALKGK01. Next base: position 29,971 of record CAZYPV010000003.1, read on the forward strand.
TGTTGGACGTGTGATTGCTGTAGGATCTCCAGAATTGAGCCATTGGATGGGGAAGCGTGTTGCGGGGCTTTCTCGTTTTGGAGCCTATGCTTCTTTGATTGCCACACAGGGCGATGGTATTGTAGAAATCAGCGAAGATCTAGATGCAGCAAAAGCCACCGCTTTGGGTACCCAATATGCCACGGCCTATCACTCTGCAATGCAGCTCACCCAAATTCAAGCGGGAGATCGGATACTCATTCATGCCGCGGCGGGAGGTGTTGGAACAGCCCTTGTTCAACTCGCACTTTGGAAAGGATGTACCATTTTTGCGACCGCAGGGAGCGATGAAAAAATCGCCTCATTGAAGAAAGCGGGGGTGCATCATCCCATCAACTATCGAAAAAACGACTACGAAAAAGAAGTTTCACGAATTCTTGCAGGAAAGCGATTGGACCTCACTTTTAACCCCATTGCGGGCAGTACCTTCAAAAAAGACCTTCGCTTATTGGGCTCTTCTGGGAGGATGATTTTATTTGGTGCGGCAGAACGCTCGGGTAAAAAGGGAGGAAAATGGGCCACTTTGCGCTTCCTTTGGAGCATGGGACTCCTGATGCCCATCATGCTCATGGCCAAAAGTAGATCCATTCTGGGCGTGAACATGCTCAAGGTGGCCGACCATCGACCCGAAAAAATTGGGAGTGCACTGCGTGACCTCGTAGAACTGCTCAACCAAGGCATCATTGATCCCAAAGTGGGAGAAATTGTTGGAATCGAAGAACTTGCACGTGCGCATGACGATTTAGAACACCGAAGAACCGAAGGTAAAATTGCCGTGAAATGGTGAGCTAAGTTTGTGCATCACTGAGTGCGTTCTTTTGTCTAATTTTACGCGAAATTAGAAAGCCAAAGCACCATGGAATACGATTTTTCTGCCATCGAGAAGAAATGGCAAAAAAAGTGGAAAGAAGCGCAAACTTACCGTGTTGAAGAAGACCCCTCCAAAGAAAAGTATTACGTTCTTGACATGTTCCCCTACCCTTCTGGGGCCGGGCTGCATGTGGGGCACCCACTAGGGTACATTGCCAGCGACATTTTCGCGCGTTATAAAACCCACCTCGGCTTCAACGTGCTTCACCCCATGGGCTACGATAGCTTTGGTTTGCCCGCAGAACAATATGCCATTCAAACCGGTCAACATCCTGCCATCACTACCGAAAAAAACATCCAGCGCTATCGAGAGCAACTTGATCAAATTGGATTTAGCTTTGATTGGAGCAGGGAGGTGAGAACCAGCGATCCTGCTTATTACAAATGGACCCAATGGATTTTCTCCCAGATTTTTGATTCTTGGTACAATCTGGAAACCAACAAGGCAGAACCCATTTCAAGCCTCATCGAAAAGCTCGAAAACAACGGTACATACAACGTTGAGGCAGCATGTGAAGACCATTGGTGGAAAAACCTCAAAGCTGAAGATTTCCCTCATTTCGGAGCCTATTTTGAAGGTGAACTCACCGCAAGCGATTGGAAAAGCTTTACCCCAAAGCAAAAAGAATTGGTATTGATGCACTTCCGCCTCGCATACTTAGCCGATTCCTGGGTAAACTGGTGTCCGGAACTCGGCACTGTTCTCGCCAACGATGAAATAAAAGATGGCGTCTCCGAAAGAGGAGGTCACCCCGTTGAGCGCAAACTAATGCGCCAATGGAGCATGCGCATCTCGGCTTATGCAGATCGTTTGATTCAAGACTTGGAAGGCATTGATTGGAGTGAATCCATCAAGGAAATCCAACGCAATTGGATCGGCAAATCCACAGGTGCTCGGGTCATCTTTCAAGTGCAAAATGAATCGTCGAGCATTGAGGTGTTCACGACTCGTCCTGACACCATTTTCGGGGCTACATTCATGGTTTTGGCGCCAGAGCACGAGTTGGTAGCACAAATTACTACTGAGGAATACAAAGAAGACGTACAAGCATATGTACACAACGCTTCATTAAAAACGGAGCGAGACCGTCAGAGCGATGTGAAAAACATCTCTGGTGCCTTTACCGGTGCTTATGCCATTCATCCATTCACTGGAAAGTCCATACCCATTTGGATTGGGGAATATGTGCTGGCCTCCTATGGAACCGGCGCTGTAATGGCCGTTCCTGCGGGCGATCAACGCGACTTTGATTTTGCCAATCATTTTGGAATTCCCATCGTTAATGTATTTGAAGGAGCAGACTTAAGTGATGGAGCAACAACGGATAAAAACACCCCACTTCAAAACAGTGAGTTCCTGAATGGAAAGTCTGGACAAGCAGCCATCGATGATGCCATTTTGGCCATGGAACAAGCGGGATTTGGTGAAGGAAAAACCAATTTTCGTTTGCGCGATGCGGTATTCAGCAGACAACGCTATTGGGGAGAGCCTTTCCCCATTTATTACGAAAACGGAATAGCGCATTTGGTTCCTGAAGGAAATTTGGTGAGCCTTCCAGAAGTGGACAAGTATCTTCCAACGGCAGACGGGGAACCTCCACTAGCTAGAGCAAAGAAAGAAGACTGGCCCGTGTTTTTTGGCGACCAGATGGAACACAACACAATGCCAGGTTGGGCAGGATCGAGTTGGTACTTTCTCCGCTACATGGACCCCCACAACGATGAGTGTTTTGCCGACCGCTCAAAAATTGATTATTGGAAGCAAGTTGACCTCTACATTGGTGGTGCAGAGCACGCTACGGGTCACCTGCTCTACGCTCGTTTTTGGACCAAGTTTCTTTATGATCGTGGATACCTTCCCTTCCACGAGCCCTTTGCAAAAATGATCAACCAAGGTATGATCCTCGGTCGTTCTAGCTTAGTTTATCGCGTTCAAGTGAGCACACAAGAAAAAGGGATGAAGAAAGACGCATCCAGTGGTTACTATTTGTCCAATGATCTTCGAGAAGCACTTGAAAAAGAAAGCAAAGAATGGGGAGTGGGTGAACTCATATCAGCCCTCGAACAACATGACGCCCAGATCGATTTAGAAGGATTGAAGGATCGACTTCAACAACTGGAAGATAGTGGAGAGGCAAAAATTTGGTTCTCTCGTCAGCACGTGCTGATCGACCATGTAGACAACGACCTTTTGAACTTGGAGAGCATCCGCGGCTGGCAACCCGAATTCGAAAATGCCCAATTCATCTTGAACAACAAGGGTGAATTTACTTGTGCCTATGAGATTGATAAAATGTCGAAACGCTGGTACAACGTTGTGAACCCCGACGATCTTTGTGAGCATTACGGAGCAGATACTTTGCGTTTGTATGAAATGTTCTTAGGACCGCTGGAGCAAAGTAAACCATGGGATACCAAAGGCATCAACGGTGTACACAACTTCTTGAGGAAGTTTTGGCGACTTTTTCACAGTCAAGAGAACACCTTTACTGTGAGCGAAGAAGCACCTTCCAAAGCCGAATTAAAAGTGCTTCACAAAACCATCAAAAAGGTGAGTGATGATCTCAATCGCGGTTCATGGAATACCGTAGTGTCTGCCATGATGATTGCAAGCAACGAACTCACCGATTTAAAATGCAACAAGCGAGCAATCTTGGAAGGAATGTGCGTTTTGCTCTCCCCGTACGCCCCTCACATGGCGGAAGAATTGTGGGAGAAATTAGGGCATGAAACCAGCGTGAGTAAAGCCGCTTGGCCAGATTTTGATCCCGCTGTTTTGGTGGAAGATGAATTTGAGTACCCCGTTTCTTTTAATGGAAAAATGCGCTTCAAACTCTCTTTTCCAACGACCATGTCGCCAAAAGAAATCGAAGCTGCTGTTTTGGCCAATGAACAATCGGCGAAGTACCTCGAAGGAAAAGCACCTAAAAAAGTGATTGTGGTGCCGAAACGAATTGTGAATGTGGTGCTTTAATTGGTAGAAAACTGTTTTTTGTTCTCCCTACTCACCGCATCAATTTCTTTCACCAAGTCGATAACCCGGAATTCTACCCGTCGGTTTCTGGCGTGCATTTCCTCGGTGCAATCTTCCTCGTTTTCACAGCGAATTTTAGGCATGGTTTCTCCATAGCCCATAGCGCTGAGTCTGGAAGGATCTATCCCCCGAGCAACGAGCCATGCAACGGCAGCTTCTGCGCGTTTTTGAGAAAGTTGTAGGTTGTATTCATGACTGGATCGAGCATCGGCATGCGCCATGATTTCGCCCGTCATGTCAGGATACTTTTGCAACAGCGTATAAAGTACCTCAAGGTCTTCTTTGGCTCCTTTCATTAACTCGGTGCTGTTTCGATCGAAGTAAATGTGATACAATTCCACAATTTGTCCTTCTACCAAACGCATGTCTGGATGAAGCTCATTCCTCGCCAATGACGTTTTACCACTGGGCCAAATTTCGATGTCCAAAAGATACTCTTGCACTTCTTCTTCGAGCATAAATTCAATCAATTCAGAACTCGCATCCGTGCTGGCCGCAAGAATTCCATAGGGCACGTTGGCTTCCACAGGCAACAAAAAAGCACCGTAAGCATTGCTTTGCACTGCTGTTGCTTCGTTGGTAAGCAAGTTGATCAATTCAATGTTGCAGGCGCTTAAAGGACTTTCATAAGGCATTTCGCGAACGGTTCCTGCAATGTATCGTTGTTGACTCAATCCGGCATCGTTTCGTGTTAGACCTAACTTGATTTGAAGGACATCTCCTTCCCTCATCAATTCAATATCAAAATCTTGTGAACTGCTGCAAACCTCATTGGATTCAAAGCCTTCAGCCACAGCTCGAACCTTCAACTCATTTGCTTCTGGGATCATCAACTTAAACTCACCCAATCCTTTAGAATAGGCCGTTCGTTGGACATCATCATCAACTTGAATTTCAATTCGCGCCCCAGGGATGGGCAAACCGGTGCTGCAATCCACCACTTGACCTTCAATGAATATCCCTTTTTCAAACCGAAAACTGAGCACATCATCAGCGCGATTTGCATTCCTATTTGAACTTAAAAAACCGTGTTTCCCATCTTCAAAAAACACCATGGAAAAATCATCTTTTGGGCTATTCAATGGCGCCCCAACATTCTGCGGTAGCGACCAAGTTCCCGTCTTGAAATTGGTGCGAAACACATCCAGGCCACCAAAACCTACCAAGAGATCAGATGAAAAATAAAGCTCGCCGTTGTGCTTAAAGTTGGGAAAAACCTCTCTTCCTGGGGTATTGATGGTTTCGGGAAGCGGTTTTGGAATGCCCCATGCACCTGCTTCATCCCGTTCTACGAAAAAGAGATCCATGCCTCCAATACTCCCAAATCCATCAGAACTAAAAACCAAGGTCTGGGCATCTGGTGAAAGCGTGGGGTGGGCATAATTGAACATTGGATCCACAAAAGGAAGCTCCTGAAGCACCCAAATGCTGTCTGTTTTTAAATAGTGCTTGATGCACAGGCGGGTGTTGTTTGACGCATCAAACCAACGTTTTTTCTCATTAACGCAACTTGTTGTAATGAAAAGTTCTGTTCCGTCTTCGTTGAAACAAAGCGGACCCTCGTGCAACTGACCTTGGGGAATATCCTCATAGCGGGCAGCGCGATCAGAGGGAAAATCATTGATCAACGGTGCCGCAAAAACGTCGGTAAAAGGCGCACTTGTCCAAGGATCTAGTTCTCCCGGACGGGCATTTACACCAGCTCTATTGGTTACGAAAAGCAAGTTTGAACCGAGAATGTAAGGGGAAAAATCCAATTGATTGGAATTCAAAATCAAGGGTTGAATGATGCAAGATTCATCCTCGGGAATGCCCGCCATGAGTGCCTCACAATAATCGCTCAATTGCTGTGCAAGACGAATTTTTGAAGCATCGGTCTCCGCTAACATGTATTTTCCCAACCATTGCTTGGCCGTTTCATACTTTTCGTTGCTGATGAGCAATTGGCTGTACCACAATTTCACCTCCGGTTGCTCGTCCATATAAACGGCGCGGTTAAACCAGTATTCCGCCAAATTACTCCGGTCGGTTCTCCAATAGCACTGCGCCAGTTTACTCACCGCTTCTGCGTTGTCGAGGTCTTTGCGAATGGCCTTGTTGTAAAGTTCAATGGCCACATCATAATGGTGGTGCTCAAAAGCTTCATTGGCTTGTTTCATTTGGGCTGATGCGCCTTGAACCAACAAAAAACTCAAGAAGAACAATGTGCTTGTTAATTTCTTCATGCTTAAAAGAATCGTGGGTGATAGAATCCGTCTTTTTTCTTTCTAAGATCAAATCCAATGAACAATTCATGGGCTCCCCCATTCCCTTGCAATGCTGAAAACGTCCAGTCGTAGGCATAGCCAACACTCAATTCTGGGGTTATGAGGTATTGAAAGCTAGCAGAAATGGCATCGAGATGGCGGTAGGACAAACCGGTCCAAAACTGTTTCTTCAACAACACACTTGCGCTCACGTCCATTTGGAGCGGAACCCCTTGTAGATACCTCATCATGGCGCTGGTTTTCAAATCGAGTTTAGAGGAAAGCGAGAAGACGTGGCCACCGTTCAAAAACATGGCCTGACTCCCCAACATTTGGGCTTCTCGCTCGCTTTGTTGACCCATGTATTCGTATTTCTCTTCCAAAAGTTGGGGAGCAGAAAAACCGACATACGACTTCTCGGTATGATAGAACACTCCAAATCCGAGGTTAAATGCATGGTCGCTGAGGTCAGCCTGAGGAATGCTTTCATCGCCCTCTTGATCGGGATTGGTATTGGTCCATCGCACATTCCAATTGCTCACTTGGGTACTTAAGCCAAAACGAAGATTACCTCTACTCAATTCGAGATGATAAGCCCCTTGTGCCCTTACCGCTATCCGTTCACTAATCCCAATTTGATCGTGCCAAACCAGCAATCCTGCTCCAAGTTTGCGGTTGGCTATTGGACTGTGAAGGGAAACATTTTCACTGGCGGGAGCACCTTCCAAACCCAACCATTGTCTTCTCAAAAAAAGATTCGCGCTGAGGCTTTCTTTCATTCCAACGTAAGCAGGGTTGATGGAACTTTGGTCCCACATGAACTGCGTATGCTGAATTTCCTGTTGTGCGCAAACACAAGAAGCAATGAGCATCAAAAGGAATACCGGCGCTATTTTTAAATATGCTTTCATGGAATGGCTTTATTGAATGGTGATGTATCCCTGTTTCATTGTTTTTTGACGGGAAGTGTCAATGAAGGTGTAGAAATAGGTTCCCGACGGTAGTGCTTCGCCTTTGTGGGTTCCTTGCCAATCGTTTTGGTAGTTTTCTGCTTCAAAAACAACGCTCCCCCAACGGTTGTGAACAATGAATCGGTGTTCTGGCACACGGTCGAGGCCCTCTATCCTCAATGCATCGTTAACGCCGTCTCCATTTGGGGTGATGATGTCTGGAATACCGAGAAAAGGATCGACATCTACTTTCACAAGTGCTGTGTCGCAGCGTTGCGGACAATCTTCAAAGCAGCGGAGGTAAATGAATTGATCTACACCGAAGAAGTCAATCTCCGGGCGGTATTCCACCACATCACCTCCCACAATGTTCCAAGTTCCAAAATCAGGGACGTCGAACATTGAGATCTCCACTTCAAATTCGCTTTCCTCGTCATTCAGCTGCACCTCCAAATCCACGGGGTCACCCGCCACAACCTCATAAACGTCGGGCAAGGCCATGGGAACCTCAGGTACGAAAATCCGTTGGGTAGCGCTAGAATACACACCACAACCGGGATTGGACAGGCTCCAAACAAAATCGTAAATGCTTCCCTCTTCCAATCCAAGCACGGTACTTTGATTGGCATTTGGCGCAACAATGTTTACTCCTGCAGCACTGCTTGTCCACTCCCCAAAATAACTTGGATCATTCAAAGATTGAAGTATTGCCGAGGTACCATCACATGAGAGTGAACTGTCCACAACCGTGGCTACAAGGTTGGGAATGAAATCCACTTGAACTTCGACCAATTCTTGTTCAGACCAACAGAAACCGTCGAAAATGGACACAAAATAATCGCCTGAGTCTTCTTGTGTGAGGTTTTCCAAAGATAGATTGGGTGAACTCGAAACAATGCTCTCTTCTGAGGCCAGTAGGTATTCAAACGCTTGTGCCGAAGCCAAAACCGATATTTCCAACTCCTCTCCTTCGCACAAAGGTGCATTGCTGCTCACAATAGGTGCATCAGGTCTAGGGGTGATGTTGACATCTACCGCGCTTTCAGGACTCACACAACCCCCATCGGTTATCCTTAGTGTATATGTACCTGCGTTAATTTCGCTGAGGTTTTGAATTACCGGGGGCACCGCCAGTGATGAGAAGAAACCGTTCGGACCCAACCACTGGTATTCGTCGGCATCGCTTTGAGTTGCCAAGGCCAAATTTCCTCCTTCGCATAGAATACCATCTGCTCCTTGAATGTCGGCAGCAAAAGGAATGGGGTTGATATTAACGTTCAGTGGGGCAGACAATCCGCTCGTGCAACCCTCGGCGCTCACTTGTACTTGATAACTTCCATCGTCTTCCGCACTGCTCTGGTCAATGTTCAAAGCAGCCGTTGAAGTATTCACCTGCACTCCACTTGGCAGCTGCCAGATATAGGAATTTGCATTTGGCGTGCTCGTGCACGAGAGATTGATTTCATCTCCTAAGCACAGTTGAGTATCTCCAGAAATGCTCGGCGGAGCGGGAGCAGCCGTTATTTGCACTAAACTACTGGCGGTTTCAGACACGCAGGAAAATTCATTGCTCACATACAAACTGTAGGTTCCTTCGTCCGACTCGTTAACGTTGAGGATCACTGCTTGCGGATTATTGGACTGAAAACCTCCTGGCCCCGTCCAGAAATAATCGAGGTTGTCATCATCACCATTCACCAAGGCCTCCAAAACAAGATCATCTGTTCCATTGGCGCATTGAATGGAAACGTCTTGCAAGCTGAGCTCCGGAACTCCGGCAACTTGCACATCAAAAGGAGCACTTTGAGGAGTGCTGCATTCACCGATATTCACCACCACACTGTACGTACCTTCAAGGGAAGTGCTTGCGTTTGGAATGCTTAATATTGGACTATTGAACCCATTAGGTACACCCGGACCCGACCAGGCGTAATCCACATCAAAACCATCGTATTCCTCCACTTGAATTGTCATCGTTTCACCCTCGCAAACGGTACTGTTTCCGGAAATGAAAGGCGTACTCAAGTCGCCACTAGAAACTTCGATATTCAAGCAGCTCTCGTTGCGATAATCGTTTTGAATTCCACCGGGATCTTCTTCTCTACCTGTTCTCGGAAATGCAAGTGGATGCATTGGTCCGTAACTCAACGTATCTAGGTTTTGCTGAAACGCGCTTGACCATAGGACATCGGCGCACAAATTGATATCGTTGCAAGGCGGGAAATTTTCGTTCACTCGAAGTTCGAAGACCAAATCGCATTCAATATCCTGCGGAATACTGTCCCACTTCATGGTAATCAAACCCAAGTTCTCGTTGGGGAAAACCTGAATGAGCTCATCACACTCGGTCAGAAACGAACCTTGAACGAGGCTCAATCCGAAGGGTAAATCTTGCACAATCTCCACGTCGTATGCCGTACTTTCGGAGCTATTCAAATGAGAAACACTGATACTCGCTTGGGTGATTTCTCCCGGACTCAGTAGGGTTTCGCTGAGGTTCAATGTGGCTTGAAGTTGAGCTTCTCTCACGCGCACGCCTACCTCGGTAATTTCATTAGAAGGTGCTGAATTGCTCCCTTTTCGATAGTTCAAATTGCTTTGTACCGTAAGCAAGTGGCCGGCAACATTTTCTTCAAGATTCGCCACCACTGCTCTGAACCTGATAACCACTTCTTCGGGGTCTGAATTATCATTTGCGGTATTGACCACATCTCCGAAATTCAGGAGAATTCTCCTTCTTTCATTCTCCACACCTTCACCTACGCTGCTCACTTCAACATCTTCCACAATGCTGTTTAAGCTACCGTTGTTGTATCCAAAGACGTTCACATCTGCCGTTGCTGAAATAATATCTTCAAACACCAAGCCTGCTGGAAAAACACACTCGTAGGCCGCATCTTTGGTTCTGCCTTCAGGAAAGGTGAGCACCGTTTCAAAAACCACCACTTCACCAACGTGTACCTCCTCGAGATTTCCCTTGTATCCGGGAACAATATCACTCACTACTGTGCTGATTTGTGGTCTTCTAATCGTCACCGAAGCCTCATCACTCACAGGGTCAAAACGATTACTGCCTCCCGGCACCGCTGCCCATGTCACCTGAGCCGTATTCACATTTTGATCTCTACTCAAAGCCCCTCCTGCCACTTGGCATTGATAGTTCACGAAAATTCGGTTGCCATCGGGCGATTCTGCCTGAGTAGGTAGCACTGGAATGGCCAAACCAGCACCAAATAAATTCCCCGTGCTCGGCACTGTATTGCCGACCTCATCCAAAACACTCGTGAGGGAACACGATCCCATTTGCGGTGTATCTGGAAAATCATTCACAATCAAATCATACGCCGGCGCTTCTCCAGAATTGGTGATGGTGAGCACATAATCTACCCAATCAAAGGCATCTACTCCATTTGCGTTTGCATTAACAGGGAATCCAGCAGGAGCGAAGCTTACTCCCGTGTTATTGGTGCCAGAAACACCTTTCACCAAATTCAGGTTGGATTGACCTACAGCCAAAGATGCTTTTGCTTGAGTTGTTGCCGAAATCCCATCGTTACCACTGCTAAAAAAGCGGGCAAAATTAATGTGAAATAAACTTGAACTGCTAGCCGTAATGGAAACCGGTATGGTGATGTCGAGCGATATCACACGTTCCGTAAGGCGATCATCGTCATCAAAAGCGATAAACAATTTATTGCTTTGAGCATCGATGTAAATATCGTTTGGCACCAGACCTGCATCATCGAGCGGACTCAAAACAATATCGTTTCCGAAGGTGAGATCTAAATCCTCCACATCGTGAATGGGAATAGGAAACAGGTCTTCAAAAAGAATATTGGTCGCCCTGCCCGGACTTAAAGTGCTCGTCAATCGATAAGTAATCTCCTCTCCGGGCACAAATGCGTCCCCGTTTTGGGGCGTTGAAACCAATGCTTTGGAGAAGTCTCCACGTGGAATAGCAATTCCACCATCCAACGAAAGCACACAATCTTCCACGCCATTAATGATGTCATAAATCAATTCCGAAGAAATAGCGAAAGCGTCGCCATTGGCAATCATATCTCCGTTGTCGTAGAACGATTCAATGTTCACATCATAGGAAAAGAAGCCCAATTCACAGGATTCAAAGCCCGCTTCGTCCAATTCAAACTGCAAAAGGGTTTCTCCGTTGCCCAGATCTTGCGTGTTGACTGGGCTTATGCTACTTGAATTGAGCAAGGCACTGTTTCCGTACGTGATTCCGTCGGGCAATGTGACGTTGAAACGAATGTTCTCTAAGCCTGAGATGTATTCCTGAATTTTGAACTCAAACCCGAGGTTTACACTAGCACCCGGCTGAATTCCGTTCGCGGCAAAGGTGGTTCCGCTCACACCGATGTGCGAAATCGTTGCCGAAGTAGTGGCATTTGCGCTTTCTTCGTCATTAATAAAAAGCGTTGCACTGCTCAATGCAGCATCCACACTGCATGAATTGGGATCAAGCACATTGGAATAAAACCCTTGTGTACTGCACACGATGTCTGCCGGTTCATCATCACCCACAGTGTTGTCACATTGAATGCTCAAAGTTCCTCCGTTGCTACCAGGGTTTGGTGAGGAGAGGACAAAGCAGCCCGGAGTTAAAAATGCAATTCCGTTGTATTGATATTCTGATGGTAGCTCTTGAGTCAAAACGAGGTCTGACATTTGGTAACCAGGAGCAATGTCCATGGACATCACATACTCATTGGGCCAACATGCTCCTGCGGGTGTTTTGGTTACGCTTGAACTCAGTCCAAAGGTATAGCCCAGCGGTGTAATCTCAATATTGTTGGTAGGAAACACAATGGGACCATTCACACCATTTGGATCGTTTCCAAGTTTGTAAACCGGCGCGAAACCAATGTTGAAGCTTTCATCTACTTCAGCCAACCCGCTCATATTGAGGCATACTTCCGCTTCAAGGGAAACCCCATCATTCACCAAAGAACCTACGGGAAGAAGAAAAGTATAGAGTCGGTGCCCGTCAATTCCCGTAACCGAGTTTTCGGGGAGTTCGTCGGCCAATAAAGGATCCCCGGTAATTCCTCCCGAGAACGTTCCTCCCAAAGTAAATGCATTTAGATCGTCGCCAAAAAAAGTGCCTGTAAGCGACGAAAAATCCACTTCGGGCGGAAGAAAAATCCGCAAGTAGGGTTGAAAACCGGTTGGCCCGCTGTGCTCCAAACTCAGGCTAAAGCACAACTCTTCTCCGAGCATGGGGCTTTGGTTCCCGCTGACACTCAGGTTCAGGTTTTGGGCAGAGACAGTGCCACAGAAAAAAGCGGCCGCAATTACAGCCATTAGACGAGGGATGGTTCCCATAATTTCAAGGATAAGACGAACCGTAAAATTCAGAAAGAAGTGTTTGCTTCTTGTAAGAATTTCGCCCGATTTCGTCTGGGTTAGTCCTACATTACAGTAAGATTGCTCTTACTTCGCCGATAGCCATAAAAAAAAGGTCTCCGAAATATACGAAGACCTTTTCAAAAAGTTGCCCCACCTGGACTCGAACCAAGACAAACGGTACCAAAAACCGGTGTGCTGCCATTACACCATGGGGCAAAACCTATCCCTAGAAAGGGACGGCAAAGATAAACAACTTTAGAATTGTTTGTCAAGCACTTCTCAAAAAAAAACTTTGACATTTCATTAACTTCGCAAAAAACAGGCAAATCATGAATACCATTCAAAACTACATCGACGGAGAAATGCGGAATCCGCAAGGAAATCAATGGATGGACAACATCAATCCTGCCACAGGAAAAGTCTATGGCAAAATTCCACTTTCCGATCATTCAGATGTAGAAAATGCCGTGAATGCTGCAAAAAAGGCCTTCCCCATTTGGAGCACTACTCCCTATGCAGAACGATCTCGTCGCCTGAACCTGTTGGCAGACCTCATTGGTCAACACGCCGAAGAACTGGCATTGGCCGAAAGCATCGACAACGGCAAGCCTGTTTCGCTCGCTGCGCATGTAGACATTCCACGTGCCGAGAGTAACATTCGTTTTTTCGCCAGTGCCATCAACCACTTCGCCAGTGAGGCACACATTATGGAAAATACCCATGTAAATTATACCAATAGAAAACCCATCGGAGTTGTGGCATGTATTTCTCCTTGGAACCTGCCATTGTACTTGTTTACGTGGAAAATTGCTCCTGCGCTTGCAGCGGGAAATTGCGTGGTGGCTAAACCTTCAGAGGTCACCCCCCAAACGGCCTTTTTATTATCACAACTTTGCATCGAAGCAGGTTTACCCGCTGGTGTTTTGAACATTGTTCACGGAGATGGACCCACTACCGGAAATGCCATCATTTCCCATCCTGAAATTAAGGCCATTTCTTTCACAGGGGGAACTAATACTGGAGCTCACATTGCGAGAGAGGCGGCTCCAAAATTCAAAAAACTATCCCTTGAATTGGGAGGAAAAAACCCCAACATCATTTTTGCTGATTGCGATTATGACAAAATGCTCACAACCACATTGAGGAGCAGTTTTGCAAATCAAGGCCAAATCTGCCTTTGTGGTTCGCGGATTTTTGTTGAAGAGAGCTTGTACGATAAGTTCAAATCAGATTTTGTTGCAAAGGTGAGTAAGATGAAGGTGGGAAATCCACAAAACCCTCAAACCAAGATGGGTGCAATTGTTTCCAAAAGCCATATGGAGAAGATCCTTTCTTACATACAGCTCGCTAAAGAAGAAGGTGGAAAAGTCCTTTGCGGTGGAGAACAAGTCATTCCTGAAGAGGAAGCGCTTCACGGAGGATTCTACATTGCTCCAACTGTGATCGAAGGACTCGCTTATGATTGCCGCACGAACCAGGAAGAAATCTTTGGTCCGGTAGTCACCATTACTCCATTCAAGACAGAGGACGATGCCCTCAAAATGGCCAACAGCGTAGATTATGGCTTAAGTGCGACGGTTTGGACGCGTGACCTAAGCCGAGCACACCGCGTGGCAAACGAACTGCAAACCGGCATCGCATGGATCAATTGTTGGCTCGTGCGTGATTTGCGAACCCCATTTGGGGGAACGAAATCATCTGGAGTAGGAAGAGAGGGTGGTTTTGAGGCACTTCGTTTTTTCACAGAAGCGCAGAATGTGTGCATCGAAATTTAAGAATCTCGATTGGTTTTCTGTCCATTGGTAAAAAACCATCCGAAACGTTGGTTGAACCATTGTTCGGCTTTACTCAGAAATTGCATAAACTTAAAGTTAGGTTTGCAAATATACATCCGAAAATGTCCTCATCAAAACAGTTGTTATGTTTTTTTATACTAGCTCAGTGTTAAAAGCACATTAAGGTCCATTTAAACGACATAAACGAGCATGATGCTCATTCACATTTGTCTGTTCACAACAATGAATTCACTGAGTCTAGCAATTACAAGTACTTCCGACCTTCGTGTTATTCTATTTAACCTGTTGATATGAGACCTTTATTATCCTTTGGAATTGTATGTGTTTTGATTTTGAGTTCGTGCGTGAGTGGAAGGCAGTTTGAAGAGTTGCAGAACAAAGAAAAAGCCTGCGCAGATCAACTTTCAAAACTCACTACAGAAAACGAGCAACTTTTGGCTCAAGTAAAAGAAGGGGAGAGCCAGTTGGAGTCGCTTTCAAAAGAAAACGAAATCCTCAAAGGAGATACTACATTCTTGGGTGATACGAACAGACATCTTCGAACCCAATACGACAAGATCAATGAGTTGAACGACATTTTGGCCAACAAAAACACCAAAATGATGGCCGACATCACTTCGGAAAACAAACAGCTCCTTGCCGACCTTCAGAAAACCCAAAATGAGCTGCAAATGCAGGAAGATGAACTGAGAATTCTTGAAGGCGAGCTCAATGCGAAAGAAGCCAACATCGAACAAATGAGCGCTGAGCTAGAAGCGCGTGAAGCAAGGGTTCAGGAATTGGAAGAACTCATCGCCAAGAAAGATGCCGCTGTGAACGACCTTAAAAACCGTGTTTCTCAAGCGCTCCTTGGCTTCAAGGACAAAGGTTTAAGTGTTGAACAAAAGAACGGTAAGGTTTACGTTAGCCTCGAAGCAAAGCTCTTGTTTCCATCAGGGAGCACCAGCATCAATGCGGAGGGTAAACAAGCACTTATTGACTTGGCCAAAGCCATTGAAAACGAAGCTGATCTCGAGATCATTGTTGAAGGACATACCGATACGGATCAAATCAGAAGCAACACTATCCCTAGCGACAACTGGGAGCTCAGTGTATTGCGCGCAACGGCCGTTGTAAAGATCATGGTGAGCAATTCTCAAGTTGAACCCAAGATTTTGAGTGCATCTGGTCGTTCTGAATTTCACCCCGTCGATCCCGATGATAAGGCCAAGAACCGAAGAATCGAAATCATCCTCTCACCCAATTTGAATGAATTATTTCAATTGATTGAACAAGGCTAAGCCATACTAAATGTTGAAACCTGCAAAGTCAACATACAACCGCTAGGAGCATTGCTTCTGGCGGTTTTTTTTGCTCTCACTGGGCATCAAATAAATATCAAAGTCAACAAAGAAGATTTTCTCTCCTCATTCTCCCTTCTCTTTTTCACTCTCTAAAACTGCCTGGGGACAGCACCCCTGTCCCCAGTTTCAATATACCAGTTGCATCAATGCCCGTGGAAAAAACTTTGTGACTGAACTGATTTCGTTTGTGCATGACTAAGCACTTCGCCCATCCACTATCCTTTTTGAAGGGATCGAATCGCTTCCCTTCACCCTTTTCAACTTTACCCTTTTGAAATCGTCCGCTTACAATTGTCGCACTTGACTTCAGAACACAAAAAAAGCCCGACGCTGGGCATCGGGCTTTGAAAACTTCAATTTCTTAAAGCACTTTTAATCATTCAAGAGTACTACAAATGATCCATTGCTCAAATTTTGTGTGTCTGAATCATCCATGTTTTTCAACAAACCAGAGAATGAACCGGCAACGGCACCTCCACCTTGTGCATCTACGTAGCTCAAATTCACATTACCATTGCTGCCATCAAATGCCGTTGAATAAGTAACGCCAGCAACCTCAACAGCAATAACTCCTTGAGTAACGTTGGTCGCATTCAAAGTATAGCTAGCGCCATTTTCTGGCATTGCGGGCCAACCTGAAAGCGGTTGATTCAAGATGATGGTTACTGTAATACCAGTAGTGGTTGTCCCAGTCAGGGTAATGGTGTTGGTACCACCATCAAATGTACCGGTGATTCCTCCTAGAGAACTGATCTCCAAACCACCAATCTTATAATCGATGAATTCCTCACATGGCTCGCAAATCGTTCCACCACAATCGATGTACTCCTCATCTCCATCAACTTCACCGTTGGTGCAATCTCCGTCGGTGGCACAGTCCGGACAATCAGGCCCACCGCAGTCAATTCCGATTTCGTCTCCATTCAACATGCCATCAACGCACGTTGGACATGGGTCACAATCGCCACCACAATCGATGTCTTCTTCATTTCCATTGAGGAGTCCGTCTCCGCAGAGCGCACCACAGGGCACCAAGGTAGATCCACCACAATCAATTCCCTCTTCATCTCCGTCTTGGATACCGTTGGATTCTTGCGGACAAGGATCACAGCTTCCGCCACAATCAACCCAAGTTTCTCCGAGCAAAGGATCCCAAGCACCGTTTTCACATGGATCACACAATGGACAATTGGGTCCACCACAGTCAATCCGCTCTTCTCCATTATTTAATACTCCGTCGAAACAATTCTCGGGAATTTTATTGTCATCATTCAGACAACCCGCCGCGGCCAAAAGCAAAACAAATGTGCCAATGAGCCCTATGAGTTTGTAAGTGTTCTTCATATCGTACTTCTTTTAACGTACCTTTCGAACTCCCGAAGATACACATCTTCGTCCCAATGAAAAAAATAAAATTCATTGTCAACATTGACATTCTAGCTCATGCCATCTTCTTCACCTACTTTTTTGATCGAGCCCGACTTGGAGTGGATTCCCATTCCTGAAATTGCGAAAGAACAGATTCAAGGACTTCAGGAAAAATTCAACCTCAGTCCATGGATTGCAAAAGTGCTTCTCGACCGCGGTTTATCGGATAAACAATCATTGGATCGATACTTTCAACCCCAGTTCAAAGATAGCCACAGCCCACAGCTCTTGTTGAATATGGACAAAGCGCTTTCCTTGCTTCAAGACGCCATTTCCAAAAAGAAAAAAATCATGGTTTATGGAGATTATGATGTTGATGGCACAACAGCAGTGAGCATGATGGCTGATTTCCTGTGGCAGCACGAAGCCCTTTTCACAGCATACATTCCAGATCGATATAAGGAAGGATATGGCTTAAGTGTTGAAGGGGTGAAAAGCGCTATTGATAGCGATGTTGCACTTCTCATTACCTTGGATTGCGGAATTCGCGCGGTGGAAAACATCAGGATGGCGAGGGAAGCAGGGATTGAGGTCATCGTTTGTGACCACCATGAACCCGGTGAAAATTTGCCCCCAGCAAGCGCTATACTCAACCCGAAGCAAGAAAATTGCACCTATCCCTTTGACGGATTGAGCGGTGCGGGTGTCGGCTTTAAACTCATTCAGGCTTTCGCCGATGCTTCAGGGTACGATGAAGAATACATGCTCCGTTTCACTGACCTGCTAGCGGTGAGCATTGCGGCTGATATCGTACCAGTGATTGATGAAAACCGCATTTTCCTCACCTTAGGTCTGCAAAGATTGAATTCCAAACACCTTCGTCCGGGATTAAAAGCCTTGTTAGAAGCCGCTCAATTCTCCAAAGAAAAACTCAACTTGGGAGACCTCCTGTTTGTGATTGCCCCTAGAATCAATGCTGCAGGCAGATTGAAATCGGGCATGCTGGCTGTTCAGGTTTTGAGGGATCGGGGTGAAGATCCTGAAGCTTTGCGAAAAATGGCTCTTGACTTGGAAAAAACCAATCAAGAACGGAGAAGTTTGGATGAGGGAATTACAGCAGAAGCTCTGGAACAATGTGTGAGCAACCATTTTTTTGAATGCAGCCATTGCAATGTCGTTTCAGGCGAAGGATGGCACAAAGGCGTTGTAGGAATTGTGGCCAGCAGACTGATCGAAAACCATCACCGCCCAAGTGTGGTTCTCGCTGAACAAGACGGTTATTTGACAGGGTCAGTGCGTTCCATTCGTGGTGTGGATGTTCATGCTGCCTTGAATCAATGTGCACACCTTCTCGATCGTTATGGCGGACACACCATGGCTGCAGGCCTAAGCTTTCCGAAAGATCAACTACAAAACTTCAGAAAGTGCTTTAACCAAGCAATTAAAGAACAAGCTCCAAGTCTGGGCCGACCTTCTTTGCAGGTTTCTTGTGAAATTGACGCTTCAGCAATCGACAAAAAATCCTTCCTGATTCTCGAAAAAATGGAACCCTTCGGACCCAAAAATAGCCGACCTTTATTTCAGTCCAAAATGGTGCTCTTGGCCGAGCCCTTTTACATGGGAAAAGACCGAAATCATGTGAAGCTCAAACTCGCTGGTAATCTGGATGATTCACTGCACTTTGAAGGAGTTCACTTCAATGGCGCTGCTAAAGCAAAGGAGTTGCGTTTGGGGAGTAAAATTGAATTGGTGTACTCCATTGAAAGGAACGACTTTCGCGGACAAAGCACTCTTCAACTCCGAATTAGAGATTGGCGGAGTTAGAAACGAGGTGAAGATCGCGCTGCGGGAAGGGAATTTTGATGCCTTCTCGACGAAAAGCCTCATCTATGGCGAAACGAACTTCACTCTTAAATAAATCCATTTCCCAAGACTTCTCTGCCCAAAAACGAAGTTCGAAGAGCAGAGCACTGTCTCCAAAATCCTGAAAAACCACGTGAATGGGTCGGTTCGCAATCACAAAATCCTTACCCGCCAAAACCCCCTTGAGCGTTCGAGCTACCAGTGCCGTATCGCTGCCATAAGCTACACCAACGGTAATGTCGTGCCGAGAGATCAAATCGCCGTGCGACCAGTTAAGTACTGAATTCGAAGTCATTTGGGCATTGGGAACAATAATGTAATTTCCCTTTCGAGTAACGACTGAAGAGGTTCGTATTCCAATTTCCTCCACGCGGGCAATCATTCCATCCAATTCAACAATATCGCCCACGCGAATGCCTCCTTCGAAAAGAATCACAAAGCCCGAAACGATGTCGTTAAAGATGTGCTGAATTCCCAATCCAACCCCCACCAACAATGCGGCAGAACTGGCAATCAGAATCGTCACATCCACTCCCGCTACTTCCAAACCAATCACACAACCGATGGTGTAGAGCACATAACTGGCCAATTTGGTGAAGGTGTAACCTCTCCCCTGATCGAGCGGGCGGTGCTTCAAAGAGCGCTGAATGAGCATGTTGATGAGAGCCACAATGACCCGTACCACAACAAAAATTACGATGATTATGAGGATGTCGGAAAGGGTGACCTTATGGTTCCCAAATTCTATTCCTCTTGACAAAAATTCATTAAATCCGTTCATAAAATGGAGCTTCCGAAATAATTGGACAAAGTGATTTTCACCGAATCTAGTTTTTTCTTTTCATGCAGAAGAAGCATCAGTTCATCATCGTCCTCACTTTCTCGAATCTTTTCTTGAGTGAGTTGAATCAAACTCATGACGTTGTTTAACTTCAATCGGTTAATACAGTCCCGAACCGCACGGTCCAACTTCATGTCTTCGGTTTCGGGATAGATGCCGTGCCTCAATTCCCAGTTTTTGCTCATCATGTATGGTGATGCAAGAAATTGAACGCAGGCCTGAGCCATATCGTTGTCATCACTGTTGGTAAACGCCTTGATGTCGGGAAACTCATCCTTTTCCAAATAGCTGGCATAGCGCGCCACGATCCGCTTGTACACTTCGTTATTGAGGTCAAACTGGTCTTGCTCCAACTCTTCCAAAAGATATTCGGCCACAGAAATGTTCACCTCTTCTTCTTCTCCAGTGTTGTCGTCTTGAATGGCGAGCCGCACCGGGTAATTGCCATAATTGAGCAATAGTCGGATAAAATCTGCCTCCTGAGCTTCGGTTTGGTAGGGGTTTTTTGCTGAACCCAATTGCCCGCCTGGAACCTCAATGGGCGGTGGAAGAAAGAGATCGTCTGGCGGTGGCGGTGGAGCACCATAAGGCGCTGAACTTTTCTGCTTTGTGGTGTTCACGCGCAGAAGTCGGTTCATCTCATTCAACAAAACCCGCTCTTCAATGTCTAAAAGCGACGAGCATTCTTGAATGTACACCGATCGTTTGATGTTGTCCGGAATCTGAGAAATGGAGTTCACAATCTCCGAAATGAGGCTTGCGCGCTTTGTTGGGTCTCCCTTGGCATCTCCCAAGAGGTGATCGGTTTTGAAGACGATAAAATCTTTTGCGCTTTCCTTGATGTATGCTTGAAGCTCACTTGAACTTACTTTTTTGGAGTACGAATCAGGGTCATCTCCATCGGGAAAAAGCACCACCTTTACATTCAAGCCTTGTTTCAAAATCAGGTCAATTCCCCTGAAAGAAGCCCGAATCCCAGCAGGATCACCATCATAAAGCATGGTGATGTTTTTGGTGTAACGGCTGATCAATTTGATTTGTCCCTCTGTGAGCGATGTTCCGGAACTAGCAACGACGTTTTCCACGCCCGCTTGGTGCATGGCGATAACGTCAGTATACCCTTCCACCAAGTAAGCCATATCAAGCTTACTCATTTCATGTTTTGCAAGGTAGATCCCGTACAAAACTTTCGATTTGTTGTAGAGGGCGTTTTCCGGACTATTGAAGTACTTCGCAATCTTCTTCTCCGTCTTCAGGGTTCTTCCCCCAAAGGCGATGACCTTACCGCTCACATTCCGAATGGGAAACATCACCCTACCCCGGAAGAAGTCATACGCTTTACCGTCCTTGTCCCGGGTGAGTCCGGCAGCAATGAGCCATTTTTTCTCATAGCCCGCTTCCATGGCCGCATTGGTGAAGGTATCCCACCCTTCAGGATTATAGCCCAGTTGGAATTTTTTGATGATATCGTCTCGAAACCCTCGCTCTTTGAAGTAGCTCAAACCGACGGCCTTTCCTTCGTCGCTCGAGATGAGCTGTTCTGTGAAGTATTGTTGAGCATGGGCCATCACCACCGCCAAGCTCTCGCGCTCGGTTTGGGCTTCCATTTGTTCCGGACTCTTCTGCTCCTCTTCAACCTCAATGTTGTACTTGGCCGCAATCCAACGAAGCGCTTCGGGGTAGCTCATCTTCTCGTGTTCCATCAAGAAACTCACTGCATTTCCTCCTTTTCCTGAAGAGAAGCATTTGTAAATTCCTTTTGCTGGAATAACGTAAAAAGAAGGTGTTTTCTCGTTGGTGAAAGGCGACAATCCCCGGAAGGTGGCACCTTGCTTTTTGAGGTGCACAAATTCCCCCACCACCTCTTCGATGTAGACGGCCTCAAATATTTGGTCGATGGTGTGTTTTGGGATCATAGCAGAAGGGTAAAATTAGCAATACTTCATCTATCCTTTGTCCGCCAATCCAATTTATTTCTGCATTCCGGATTCAGGACTCCGCCCCAATGCTCGATTCAGCTCCATCACTTGTTCTTTCAAATAATCAATGAATTGTTGAGCCATCTCCCCATCACTAAA
>CAZYPV010000003.1:51865-58674 GCA_964649515.1 uncultured Comamonadaceae bacterium
TAATTTGTAGATATTCTCCGCTAAACGGACATTTATTCCTTCTGAAGCCATTTTATTCCTTTTTAAGGTAAACGAAAGTAATGAATGAGCCGAAAACAAAAAAGCCAAACAATGGAATTTGCCTGGCTTTTAATGCTGTTTTGAGTGATGTGATTACTTCACAACGAACTTCACGGGAATGTTGTAAATCACTTTTACCTTTTTTCCTTGTTGAACTCCGGCTTGAAAAAGGGGCAGTGCTTCCACGGCTCTAATCGCTTCTTTGTCCAAGAGTCTGTGCACTCCGCGCTCAACTTTTGCTTTGCTCACTTCTCCTTTTTCATTCACAATGAAGGAGACGTAAACAGTACCGTCAATACCGGTTCCTTGCAATTGAGCTGGGTAGCGTGCAATGGTACTCACCTCAGTAATGATTCTTTGATTCGTGCACATTTCTTGCATTTCGCGATCGAGTACATTCTCACAATCGAGGAAGTATGGCATGATTTCCACTCTTATTTGTGGCTTGTTGGTTTCCAAATCCAAATCATCAAACACCTCGTCACCACCACCAAAATCATCCATATTGAAATCATCATCAATGACCAAGAGTGGCTTTTTTTCATCGCCCACCTCATTTTTGAAGTCATCATCTTTCAATTCAAACTGGTTGGTGGGCAGCA
Source organism: uncultured Comamonadaceae bacterium (assembly GCA_964649515.1). GTDB lineage: Bacteria > Bacteroidota > Bacteroidia > Flavobacteriales_D > Sanyastnellaceae > CALKGK01. The sequence continues at coordinate 52,528 of CAZYPV010000003.1, forward strand.
CCTTCTGCACCGGTTGAGGCTTTGCAGGAGCTTTCGGGACATACACCAGAGCTTCTTCCACAAGGAAGTCGTCGCTGTATTTACCCACTGCTGCCGTCAAATTCTGACTTTGAAACGTGGTGTACTGGAAAGCAATTAAGGTAGCCGAGAGTGCAATAGCAAAACCCAACTGGAGGAAAATCAAGCGTCTGCGCTCCAAATCTGCCTCTTGTGTTTTTCTTTTTTCCATGGTATAAATTGTTAAAGGATTACACCACGAAAAACACAAGGATAATGCCACGTTTAAAAAATGTTAAACAAGTTCATTCGAATAAACACAGCTCTAAACCGTCAAGAATCAAGCAATTTGAAACCACGTCCGTGCACGTTAATGATCTCTACTTTTTCGTCCTTTTTCAAGTGTTTACGCAATTTAGCGATGTAAACATCCATACTTCTGCCGTTAAAGTAATTGTCATCTCCCCAAATTTCTTTCAAAGCAAAATCGCGTTCCAGCACTCCATTTTTGTGTTTCACTAGTAGGTGCAGGAGTTCATTCTCTTTGGTGGTGAGTTTGGTTTCGTCTTCATCCCAAGTGAGTCGTTGCTTGTTGTAGTCAAAATCAAAGGCACCAACCTTTGCAATTCCCACTTCTTCCCCTTCTTGAGGAAGCGCAGCCGATCTTCTCAAAATTGCATTGATCCGGGCAAGAAGCTCTTCCATCGAAAAGGGCTTGGTCATGTAATCATCCGCCCCAATCTTAAAGCCATTCAAGGTATCTTCTTTCATGCTTTTGGCAGTGAGGAACAAGATGGGAGTGTGTCGGTCGATTTCCCGAATCTCCTGGGCGAGCGTGAAGCCGTCCTTGTTCGGCATCATCACGTCGAGAATCAAAAAATCAATGCTCTGGCGTTTGTACACCTTCATTCCCTCAACGCCATCAACGGCCAAGGTGGCTTCGAAGCCTTTTGCATTTAAGTATTCTTTCAATAGTGATCCCAAATTGGGGTCGTCTTCACAAAGTAAAATCTTAGTCGTTTTTTTCATGCTTCTCTGGAATTTTAATGGTGAAAGTTGATCCCTTTTTTGGCTCACTTTCTACCGATATGCTCCCGTGGTGTTTTTCGAGAATGACACTCACATAACTCAAGCCCAAACCAAAACCTTTCACATTGTGAATGTTCCCGGTGGGCACACGGTACAATTTATCAAAAATCTTTTTCTGGTTCTCTCTGCTGATACCGATTCCTTTATCTCCAAACTCAATCTGAATTCCTCCTTTGGTGTTTTTCGATACGATGCTGATTTCGGGCTCGTCCAAGGAGTACTTGATGGCGTTATCGATAAGGTTGTAAACCATATTCGTGAGGTGAACGGGATCTCCCTCAATCACAGGGTTTTCGGCGTTCAGTCGAGTCGTAATCACTCCTCCTCGGTTCTTAATTTGGATGCTGATGTTTTTAATCACATTCTGGATGAGCTCGTGCATGTTGATTTGCTCCAAGCGCAGTTCCATGTCGCCCCGATCGAGGATCGCGGATCGCAATACGTTTTCCACCAAAACGCCCAATCGTTTGTTCTCATCGCGAATCATCCCCACGAAGGTGTTCAATTGCTGCTCGCTTTGACGCATGTCAGGATCAGCCAATGCCTCACAGGCAAGGGAGATGGTGGAGATGGGGGTCTTCAACTCGTGGGTCATGTTGTTGATGAAATCATTTTTGATCTCTCCCACTTTCTTCTGCTGCAAGATGGTGTTGATGGTGTACGAAAAGGCGAACATGATGACCAAAATAAGCACTGCAGAAATCGCCAACATTACAGACATCGTGCGCAGCAAATACCTCCTTTGATGGGGAAAGTGCAAATAGAGAAAGGTGGGATCTCGCACGGGGTCGTTGGGAAAAAGTTGCGCCTTATAACCTTCCGTGAAGAACTGTTCTTGAAAGGCTTTCGATTTGTCTTGAAGTATTTCGGGGTGATGGTATTTGTTGAACACTCCAAAATGGTGCTTCGCGTTCACCCCTCGCTGCCGCAATTCATGGGTGATGAGGGTGTCCAAATAAAGCGGAGAGATTTCGGTCACATCCCGATAGATATCAATGGAAACGAGTCCATCCAACAGGTCAGACATGAAGCCACTCTGCTCCAAAATTTCACTTGTTTCGAGGCCATAGTCGTCCAAGGCGTCGGCCAAAATAGAGTCGCTCTTTTCTTTCCCTTCTCCTGGCTTTGGCAAACCAAGTGTTCTTTTTCCTTGAGCATCTGAGGGGCCCACTTTTAAGGTCAGGGAGTCTTTTTCCAGGTCAATGCTCAAACCGGGTCCGCTGCTCACAAAGCCCCCTGTTTGCATGGACAAGTCCCGCTCCATTTTGCGAACCACCGCGTCCATTGTTTTTCGTATGGTGCTATTGAACTCTTGCTGACGAAGGAGAATGCTGTTGTTGATCCAATAAATTTGGATGACAATGAGCCCAACGAAGGCTGTAGTGATCATCACTACCAGAAGTTGAATGAATTTTTTATTCACGTATTGAGAAAGGTTCTACATGGAACAGAAACCAAAGGTAGGTCATCTGCTCTCCCATGCCCGATGTACTTGGGTTTTTTTAACAAGTGTTAACCTCATTTTAACAAGCACAGCACGGGCTTCTAAGTACTTTTGAACTGAGTTAGTCAGGCAGTTGAAAAACAAACTGTCTCATGATTATTTAGGTTAATTGGGCAACAAAATATTTTGGTTTTTGGGCCTATTTCGAAACAAACTGAAAAACACCTGTAAACGTATGGGTGTTTTTTTTCGCACATTTTGAGCCAACAAAAAAGAGTCAAAACCGAAGCTTTGACTCTCACTAACTAATCAGATCATCAATGGTATTGGGAAATACCATCAACACTACCCTCGTTAGGGCATTCGCACTTTGGCTTTCGCCGCAACACGAGATATCTCAGAGCCACAAAGATAACGGAAAATGAGCACCAATTCGAGATCAAAAAGTTCTTTTTTCCCATTCATAAGCATTATGGCTCTCAGTTCCTTGAAATTACGAGATGAAGCACGTATCTTTGCACCCCTTTTTAAACATTGCTGCATGAACGATAATTTAAAGATTTTCGCGGGCTCCGCTTCGAAAGATATGGCAGAACGCATTGCCCATGATTATGGAGTTGAACTCGGTGCAGTAAATTTACAACGGTTTAGCGATGGTGAAATTCAGCCCTCAATTGAAGAAACTGTTCGTGGAAAAGATGTGGTGATTGTTCAATCTACCTTCCCTCCAAGCGATAACCTTTTTGAGCTTCTTCTTCTGGTTGATGCCGCAAAACGTGCTTCGGCAAAAAGAATCGTAGCGGTCTTGCCTTACTTCGGTTTTGCAAGACAAGACCGAAAAGACAAACCACGTGTGGCCATTGGTGCCAAGTTGGTTGCCAACTTGCTCACTGCAGCTGGAGTAGATCGTGTCATCACCATGGATCTTCACGCTGACCAAATTCAAGGGTTTTTTGAAGTGCCAGTAGATCACCTCTTCGCCTCAACCATTTTCCTTCCAACACTTCAGAAGCTCGACCTGCCCAACATGGTTATCGCAACGCCAGATACCGGTGGTACAAAGAGAGCAAATGCCTACGCTAAATTCCTTCAAGTGGATTTGGCCATTTGTTACAAACAACGAAAAGTGGCCAACAAAGTAGATAGCATGACGGTGATTGGAGATGTCAAAGGCAAAGACGTTGTTTTGATCGACGATATGTGCGATACCGCCGGGACACTAACTAAAGCCGCAGAAATGATGATGGATCATGGAGCAACAAGTGTGCGCGCAGTGTGTACTCACCCTGTTTTGAGTGGTCCCGCCTATGAGCGCATTCAAGATTCTGTATTAACCGAGTTGATCGTGAGTGACAGTATTCCACTCAAAGAAGGAAAGCCAAAAGATAAAATTCGTGTTATCGAGACTCATGAGATGTTCTCTCGTGTACTGAAGTGCTTGATGAACAACGAATCCATTAGTTCGCAATTTTTAATTTCATAAATATACAATCATGAAAACAGCATCATTGAGCGGTTCTCCACGTGAGAACGTAGGGAAAAAAGATGCCGACACTCTTAGAAAGAACGGTCGTGTACCGGGAGTTCTTTATGGAGGACAGGAACAAATCCACTTTAGTGTGGACAACATCGAATTGGAAAAAGTGGTTTACACACCAGACGCTTTCCGATTTAACTTTGAAATTGATGGAAAGACTTACCCAACCATCATCAAAGACATGCAGTTTCACCCAGTAACAGACAAAATCCAACACTTGGACATGCTCCAGTTGTTTGATGATAAGCCTGTAACTGTTGAGCTCCCAGTAAGAACTACAGGAAACTCTATCGGTGTTCGTAACGGTGGTCGTTTAGCCATTAACTTCCGTCGTTTGATGGTTCGTGGTTTGCCTAATGATTTGCCAGAAGCCATTGTTGCAGACATCACCAACCTTAAAATTGGAGATGCAGCACGAGTTCGCGACTTGAACATTGAAGGATGTGAAATTCTTGCAGCCGATAACGCAGTTGTTGTTGATGTTAAGAAAACGCGTGCGGCTATGGCAGCAGCGGCAGCAGCAGCTGAAGCAGCGAAATAGTCTATTTGATCCCTATCTCGTATGAAGTACCTCATCGTTGGCCTTGGAAATCCGGGTAGTGAGTATGCCCATACTAGACACAATATAGGATTTGATGTGTTGGACGCCATGGTGGCGTCCAACACTCTTTTTAGCCCTGTCAAGCACGGGGAAATGGCCACAGTTAAACACAAAGGCCGAACCCTTCTTTTGCTCAAACCCAATACCTTTATGAACCTTAGTGGAAAGGCCGTAATGTATTGGATGCAGCAAGAAAAAATCAATCTCGATCACCTCTTGATCGTTACCGATGATCTCGCCCTCCCTTTCGGAACCATCCGCCTCAAACCAAGAGGTAGCGATGGTGGTCACAATGGTTTGAAAGACATCCAAGCCCGATTAGGCACCAACAAGTACCACCGATTCCGTTTTGGCGTTGGAAACGATTTCGCCAAGGGTAGGCAAGTCGATTATGTCCTTGGAAAATGGAACGAAGAAGAGCAATCCAAGCTTCAGGAAAGGCTGGAGCGATCCGTACTAGCCATCCAGAGCTACGCTAGTATTGGGCTTGAACGGACCATGAATTTTTTCAATAATACCTGAGAACACGAGGTTTATTGGTGTTTTTTTCAGAACTTAAGAGTACTGAAAAACGAAACTATGAACTCCCTCGAACAATTCCGAAAGCAATCCCTTCTCTTTCTTCACCACTTGAGTGTTTATACAGAGCAACGGATATCTTCCCATCAATTTGAAGACCAAAGACCTCGAAAAAGGAAGCATTATTTCACTTCCGTTCGTAAGAAAAACGACCAATCTGCAGGCTAAGCGTTTTGAACTTGTCGGTTTTTTTGTTCTTGAGGAGTGCTGATTGTCCTTGACTTTTTCGTTTCACCGATTGGCGTGCTTGACTGGCCAAAGCCATCACCGTTTCATTGGTACCGGAATTTGCTGGTAGGTCTAATCGCTGCTTCAATCGTTGACCTAAGAACTCTCGAAGATTTAGAAAGCCTCCGTCCTCATCTCTTTTGGGTTCATTTTGAGCCAAGGTTAGCTCTTGCTTCTCTTGATTTTGATTTATCCCAGCGTCTGAAACATTGAAATGCTGAAGCTGCTGATCGAACCCTGCCTGCAAATCCTTCCACTCAAAAGCCAAGGTCTCCATCATCGAAGGAGTGCTTTGTTTCTCTCGATCAGGCTCACTTTGAATGAATTTTGGACTTGACTGCTTTGTGCTTGAAGTTGCACTAAGCATTGTTGGAACTGCGTTCATATTTGAAAGCGCTGGGGCAAGGGGCAAATCGATGCTTTTAGCGAGCGGAATGTTTGCTAAGCGCAAGGCCGTGGTACTTTCATCATTTCTTGGAATCAGAAAAACAGCCAAAATAAGCACCGCTGCTGCGGCTCCGAATCTCCACCAGATACCAAATCCACGTTCTTTCTGAATTAGAGCAGCTTTGTTGGGATAGCTCATGCTAGGAATACCAAGTACCAAACGCTCCTTGAGATCTTCACCCTTATTTGGAACACGATCACCTTCATGGAGTTCTGCCCATGCAT
>CAZYPV010000003.1:58774-79696 GCA_964649515.1 uncultured Comamonadaceae bacterium
ACGCTCGCTGTTCAGGGATAGTAAGTCGCCATCAAGATCAATTTCCAACTCAGGGTGAGCCAAAACAAAAGCACGCAAAGCACTCTCTAACTCAGTAGAAAGGTTCCCATCGAAATAATCGATCAGGTATACTTCGTAATTTGTTTTGTTGATCTTCATATTAAATACTCAATCTTTACGAGGTACTTTTTCAATGCTACTCGTGCCCGATAAATGTACACCTTGACTTGTGCCTCGCTTAAGCCCGTGATTTCTCCAATCTCCTCATAGCTGTAACCTTCATAATCGCGCAGCATAATCACGTGTTGTTGTGATTCTGGAAGTTTCTTGATGGCTTCATCGAGAATTTCCTGCAAATCGGTATAGTGCTCTGTGTGGGCCAATTGGTTTATATCAGCCTGCTCAATGTCTCCTCGCTTTTTTTCTCTTCGAATGAGATCAATCATTGTTCTGTAACCCGTGGTGAACAAGTAGGACTTCGATTTTTCAAAGCTCACCTCTTCCACTTTCAACCACATTTTCACAAAAGCATCTTGCACAACATCTCTTGCCTGCTCTTCATTTCTCAGATTTTTGAGAATGAATCGATACAAGTTATCGGAGAATTCCTCCACACATGAGTTGTACTGTGCTACGGTCATGAACTGCTTGGTTACGGGTAAGACGCACGGTTCTTTTTAAAAGTTACACAAAAAAATGCCCCACCTGAGCGATGGGGCATTTCCTTCTTTTCAATTTAAACCAAAACCTTGAAGTTGAATATCTTAACGATTTGCAGCAATCTGTATCATTTGCAGTTTGAGGTCGTTCACCTCTTGTAGCTTGGCCAAGTAAGCGCTTACTTTGCCCTTTTTCATGAGGATGATTGCTTGATCTTTTAAAGCGAAGTATTTGTTTTTTAACTCTTTCATGGCCGTTTGTTTTATTGTTTGATGATGGAAATGCAAAGGCTGTGCCAAAATGATTCAAACCCTTTGATACAAGCTCTTCCATTTTTCCAGAAGCCTTGAAAACATTGATGAATCAACAGATCAAGAAAGGGATGTTTAGCGAAGTAAATTAACGTGTCCACTCCGTTTTTTCACTCCCTTTAAGGTGCCAAACCAGACGGTCCAAACATAGGTGTCCATTTGAGCATAATAATCGCCACCCATCATGCTCCCGTCCCAATGAGCGTTGGGGTCTTCGCTCAAATAAACCACTTCGCCCCATCGATTTCGGATTTCGAGCTTAAAATCTCTAAGGTTCTCGCCATATGCTTTGAACACATCATTAATCCCGTCGTTGTTGGGTGTAAAACTATTGGGAAGGTAGATGGGGAAATAAACGTCAACAAATACAGAATCCTTTCCCACGCAGCCATTTTCATCCAATTGATTCAAAACAAACCATTGCGCTTCTTCCACAGTAGCTTGAGGCTGAAGACAGGTGTCACAAGACAAAGGCTCGGCGGGGGTCCACCAGAAATTACCACTTGCAGCTCCATTCAAATTCACCTCATCCAACCAATTCACTGCCACATTGCCTCCAGCCTCTACGTCGGGCAAAGGCAATACCTCAACAAATACCTCTGCCTCTGCAGCACATCCGTTCTCATCACCTACTACAACGGTAAAGAGTTGATCATCCACCGGAAATAAATTCGGACTTTGTGCACTTGGATTGTCTACCAAATAAGTGGGCGACCATGAATAATACACTCCGCCTTCAGCCCAAGCGGGCCAACCTTCACCAAAACACACCACCCCATCATCTCCCGCTGCCGCCACGGGGGTAATGACATTCACCGTCAACTGATCGGTGCCCGTACCACACAGGTTGCTCACAAGAACAGAATAGGTGGTGGTTTCACTTGGAGATGCAATGGGACTTTGAATGGTAGCACTGCTCAAGCTTTCTGCCGGACTCCATTCCCAGGAAAAACCGTCCACAGCACTAATTTGGACATTTTGCCCAATACACAGGTTTACAGGATCATAAACATTGCCTCCAGGAAAATCTTCAATCACCGTTACCTCGACCTCTCCTGAAGCCTCACATCCTTCTTGACTGATAAACTCAACGGAAAAGGTGCTGGTTTGGTTTGGAGTTGCTTGCACTTCCCCTTCGTTTGGATTATCGATAAATTCTGCTGGACTCCAAGAAAAATCGCTCCCCGGGCCCACGTTGAGCGGAGCGCTCTCGCCCAAGCAGATCGTTAACGGCTCTGAAATGGTAAATTGAGGAACAATAAAGTCAACCAGAACTTCCACCGTTTCGGTTTCACAATCGTTTTCATCTACAAAGAAATACGTTGTGGGTATGGAGGGGGTGACCGTTGGATTTAAAGAAGAGGGATCATCCAAGCTAGGGTCCTCTAGCCAAAATGCATTATCGCTCCCCGTTGCGAACAGTTGAACGCTATTCCCTTCGCAAATGGGGTCCACTTCTAAAACCGCCGGAGCCACCCCGGGGAGGATGGTAATGTCCAAATAAGCCGTGTCCGACTCCAAGCACTCGTTGGGATCAAAAGCAATGAGTTGAATGGTAAAATCTCCATTCACGTTGTAGGTGTGTTGAGGAGCCTCTTCATTTGAGAAGTTATTGTCTCCAAAACTCCATTCGTAAGCGCTTCCACCCAAAGTATTGTTGATGAATTGAGCGGGTTGACCTTCGCAGATGGATGTAGGGCCATCGATGTTGATCTCTGCCTCAATCTTTCCTAAGTCAAATTTGAACACCCCCAAATTGCAGTTGCTGCTTGGGTTGTCTGCACTCCAAGCACCCGGTGTAGTGGGGAAATCACTGTTCCCGCCACAACCTGCACAAACGGCTTGGTATACCGAACCATTCTTATCGAATTTTGCTGTTCCACCATCGACATGTTCGGTACTTGTACTTCCACCGAAGTAAGTGGCATACACCAGTTCTTCTGCATCAACAGAAAGCACGCAGAGATAGAAGTCTGAACCATCAGTGGTATTCTGGTAGGCATTTGCAGTTATGGGGAGATCGTCTGTGCTGCTGCTTGTGGCGTATTGGGAGTTGAATTGATTGGTCGTCCCTCCCCATCCTGTGAAGTAGATTTGATTGCAGTCGGACACCAAAAATGCAGTGGGGCTGATGTCAATTGCTCCATCTCCTGAGCCCACTGTTGTTTGCCATTGAAGTGCTGCGAGTTGCGGGTTGAATTTGGCAATGAACTGCCCTGAATTGGCTATCCCGTAAGTACCGTCGGTGATGGGCAAGTTGCCTTCACTTTGTCCATAAATGTGCACATTGTTGTCGAGGTCGAGCTGCACAAAATACGCTTGGTCGTAAGTATCTGTACCGTAAAAAGTAGAAGCTGTAATGTCGCTTCCATCGGGATTGAATTTGACCACAAAAGCATCTACATCACCATTGAAGGTGTTGTCATAAACGGTATTTGAAGTGAGCGGGAAATCAGCACTTTTTGTTCCTCCACAAGCAACGATGCGGTTCAAATCGTCGAGCTGCAAGCTGTAGGCTGCATCATCATTTGTTCCACCGAGGTAGCTACTCCATTCAAGTGTTGACAAGTCCGAACTCATCCTAAACAGAACACCGTCTGACCCACCAGCATTGTTGGTTTGAAAGCTGTTGCCCGCCATGGGAAACCCCCCACCAATGTTGCTTGTCGCCACATAAATGCGATCGGCATCATCCACAATCACTTCACCCCGAAATAGATCTCCGTAATTATAGGAGAGCTTATCACTCACGTTCAAGCCTTCGTTTCCGCTTCCTCCAACATAGGTGGATGCAAGCAGTCCGCTGTCGTTTCCGCTGAATTTGGCCAAAAAAAGATCACATCCACTAAGGTGACTAGCGTTGACAAAAAGCGTTGCAAAATCAAAAAAGGCCCCTTCACCAAAAAGGGTTTGATAAGCTCCAGCGGTTACCGGAAAATCGGGAGAACCGGTAGTTCCAAGTACGATATAATCTCCGTTTGCATCGCTAATGATGGAGTGGGGCATTTCCAATCCGTAGCCGCCCATGTAGGTAGAATAGAGCAATTGGTTTCCGTCGGCATTGAATTTCGAAATGGCGATATCACAATAGCCATTTTGAACGGGATCGAAATCGTCTTGAAGGGCACCTAGCGTTGTGGGATACCCCGCTTGAAACACCGCCGCCCCTCCAATGAGATTGCCATTTAAATCATCTGTTGCCGTGAAGCCGAAATTACTCGCTACCGCTCCTACGTAGGAGGCAAAACTAATCTCGGGATCAATGGTGAGCGCGTAATTGGGGTTGTATTCTCCCAATTCAAAGCTCAGCACATTGTCCGCCAGGACATAGGCACAAGGCACTTGCTTCATTTTACCATCGATGATCTGATAGGCAAAGGGTTCATTTTCCATCACCTCTCCCAAAGCAGTGTGGAGCACCAACTTACCTTCTCGAAGCTCCATCCCATTCAAGCCCTCGTATTTCAAACGCAAGTCATTGGGATTGGCGTGAGCGGCGAGTTTTGCATCGTACTTCAGGGCGTTCCCTTTACTGTACAGCAAGATATCAATGCCCGAGTACATGTTGAGCAATTTCGCTTTTTGATAGGGTTTTACTCGCTCTGCCCAGCGATTGGGATCATTTCCTTGATAATAGTTATAGTGATGGCTTTCTGCTTGAATTCCTTCTCTTTGTGCTGCGAAACCATCAACAAAATTCACACGGTAGGCATGTCCTTTTGGGAGATTTTCGTTTTCTGAGCTCCGTTCTCCGTGATTGAAATCAACGGCATGATCTGCGAGAAGGAGAAAAGTGATTGCACTTTCTTCAGCCCAAAGCGTCCCCCCTTTGAATTCGCATCTAAAGTGAACTTGGTTTTCCCATTGTCCAAGATTCTCCACATATTCTACACCCACTCCTGCTCGTACCAAGGAAAAGGCAAAAAAGACCAGCACGAAAAGGATATGAAAGCGCAATGAATTCATCACTCTAAAGGACGTGAAAAAAGCCTTGAAAGTTGCTTGTAGATCAATGAATTCAGCGGGAAATCGTGCAATGCTATCAGCTCAATTCTTCTGTGAGGAGTCTCATTTCGATCACTGGAGAGATTTTTTCGTAGAGAATGCGATAAACGGCTTCGGCAATGGGCATGTGTACTTGAAACTTTTTGTTCATCACATGAATGCCTCTAGCTGCGTAGTATCCTTCTGCCACCATGTTCATCTCCATCATGGCCATCTTCACCGTGTAGCCCTTTCCCACCATCGTTCCAAAGCTTCGGTTTCTTGAATAAGGGGAGTAGGCCGTTACCAGGAGATCTCCCAAATAAGCACTGGTGTCCACATCTCGGTGTACCTCATGAACAGCGTCCACAAAGCGAGAAATTTCTTGAATGGCATTGGATATGAGAACGGCTTGAAAATTATCTCCGTAACCCAAACCGTGACAAATTCCCGAAGCCACGGCATAGACATTTTTCAGTACGGCGGAAATCTCTGTTCCAAAAACATCCTCTGAAGTGCTTGTCTTGATGTACCTACAGGCCAGCGCTTCTGCCATTTCTTGTGCAATTGCTTGGTCTGGACACGCGATGGTGAGATAGGACAGCTTTTCCTTGGCCACCTCTTCTGCGTGGCAAGGGCCACTGATCAATCCAATACGGTCGTAGGGAGTTCGGAACTCTTTGTGCAAGTATCGGGCGGGAATGCTATCGTACTCAATGATGATCCCTTTGATGGCGGAGAAGAGAATTTTGTGTTCTAAGCCTTGGGGTTGAAGTTCTTTCATGGTACTGTCCAAGAAAGCAGAGGGAATTGCAATCACCAATACATCGCAGGCGTCGATTACGGCTTGCATGTTGGTGGTTGGCTTCACCTTTTTTCGATCAAACTCAATGCTTTGGATGTAGTTTGGGTTTCTCCCGTAAGCTTCGAGATGATCTACGGCCCCTTGATTTCTCATCCACCAATGCACCTCATCGAGGTTATTGCTCAAAAGCTTCACGATGGCTGTGGCCCAAGATCCGCCACCCAAAACTCCTATTTTCTTGTTCTCACTCACCTGCACAAGGTACTTATTTTGATCCTTTTTTCAGCCACAAAACCTTTGTACTTAAAGCACGGGGTACCTCACTCGGTCTCGAACGATGTTGGCCACATCTTCAATTTTCACTCGTTCTTGGGTCATGGTGTCCCGTTCACGAATGGTGACCATACCATCTTCCAAGGTATCGTGGTCCACCGTAATGCAATAGGGCGTTCCAATGGCATCTTGTCTTCGATAGCGTCTTCCAATGGCGTCCTTTTCATCGTACTGGCAGTAAAAATCTGCTTGCAAGCTTTTCAAGATTTCACGGGCTTTTTCTGGCAAACCGTCTTTTTTAAGCAAAGGAAGAATGGCCACTTTGACTGGAGCTAAACAAGGCGGAATGCGCAGAACGGTTCTTTCGCTTTTTTCATCCACTTGCTCTTCTTGGTAGGAAGATGACAAAACGGCCAAGAACATGCGGTCCAAACCAATGGAAGTTTCAATCACATAAGGCACATAGCTCTTGTTTTCTTCCGGATCGAAGTACTGTAATTTTTTACCTGAAAACTCTTCATGGCGCGCCAAGTCGAAATCCGTTCTGCTGTGAATTCCTTCCAGCTCCTTGAAGCCCATTGGGAAGTTGAATTCAATATCGGCCGCAGCATCGGCATAGTGGGCGAGCTTGAGGTGATCGTGGAACTTGTAATTTTCGGCTGGAATACCCAATGCTTGGTGCCATTTGATTCTGAAGTCTTTCCAGTATTCATACCACTGCATTTGAGTTCCTGGTTTCACGAAAAACTGCATTTCCATTTGCTCAAACTCCCTCATGCGGAAGATGAATTGACGTGCAATGATTTCGTTTCTAAATGCCTTTCCAATTTGAGCTATACCGAAAGGCACTTTCATTCTTCCTGACTTTTGTACGTTCAAGAAATTCACGAAAATTCCCTGCGCAGTTTCAGGGCGGAGATAGATGACTCCAGCATCTCCCGATACTGCACCGAGTTCTGTTTTGAACATGAGGTTAAACTGGCGCACGTCGGTCCAGTTTTTTGACCCACTCTCTGGGCAGGCGATGCCCAATTCTTCAATCAGCAATTTAACGTCGGCAAGGTCTTCCTCGTTCAAGGCCTTCTTAAATCGAGCTTCAATCTTATCAATCTCCGCTTGTCTTCGGGTCACATTGGGATTGGTGGCTCTAAATTCAGCTTCGTTGAAGGCTTCTCCAAAACGCTTTTCGGCCTTGGTGATGTCTTTCTGTATTTTGGCTTCGATCTTCGCGATGTAGTCTTCCACAAGCACATCTGCACGGTACCTTTTCTTGGAGTCTTTATTATCGATCAAAGGGTCGTTAAAGGCATCAACGTGGCCAGAAGCCTTCCATGTGGTTGGGTGCATGAAAATGGATGCATCGAGACCCACAATGTTCTCCTGCATTTTCACCATTGCGGTCCACCAGTATTCTTTGATGTTGTTTTTCAGTTCTACACCTAGCTGACCATAGTCGTATGCGGCGCTGAGTCCGTCATAGATTTCACTGCTAGGAAAAACAAAGCCATACTCTTTGGAGTGGGAAATGACTTTTTTGAGAAGATCGTCTTGTTGTGCCATAAGACCGCAAAGGTAAAAAAGCGCGAGCAGTGTTGGTGCAATTCCAGAGCAGCATTTCTTATGAACCTTCTTTTTCTTATTTGGATGGATATTCTGTTGGAATGGGTCGGCTTTTTTCGACGGAGCACCTATCTTTGGCTTCTGTCTAAATGATTTGTTATGAGTTTTTCCATTGATCAAGTATCTTTTGCAAAGAAGCGTGTACTTATTCGGGTTGATTTTAATGTTCCTTTGAACGAGCATCGCGAGGTGAGCGATGATACGCGGATTCGAGCAGCCTTGCCCACCATTAAAAAAGTGCTTGATGATGGTGGAGCAGCCATTTTGATGTCCCACCTGGGTCGTCCAAAAGGCGTTGATCCCGAACTCAGCATGAAGCACATTGCTCCCAAAGTGGCAGAATTGCTTGGGGTGAAGGTACATGTGGCTCCAGAATGTATTGGCGATGAAGCTTTGGCGGTAACGAACGGAATGAACTTCGGTGAAGTAGCTCTTTTAGAGAATTTGCGTTTCCACAAAGAGGAGACGGCCGGCGACGAATTTTTTGCTGGTCAGCTCGCGGAGCATGCAGATGTGTGGATCAACGACGCTTTTGGTACCGCTCATCGTGCGCATGCATCAACAGCAGTGATTGCTCGATTCTTTCCTCACGACAAGTATTTGGGCTACGTCATGGAAAATGAAATCATGAACGTGAACAAAGTGCTCCATGGGTCGGAAAAGCCGGTTTTAGCCATTGTTGGCGGCGCAAAAGTAAGTTCCAAAATCGTGATCTTGGAACAACTCATTAGCAAGGTCAATCACGTTCTTATTGGCGGAGGAATGGCCTACACCTTCATCAAAGCCCAAGGCGGAAACGTGGGGAATAGTTTGGTGGAGGACGAACACTTGGGGGATGCTTTGAGCATTTTGAAAGCTGCCGAAGATGCAGGAGTTCAAATTCATCTACCGATGGACACCAAAGTGGCTGATGCCTTTTCGAATGAGGCAAGCACTGGAATTTCGAGTATTCGCCAAATCGAGGAGGGCTGGATGGGCTTGGACATTGGCCCAAAAACCGCTGAACAGTATGCGGAAGTCATCCACAAATGCAAAACCATCCTTTGGAATGGTCCCATGGGCGTTTTCGAAATGAGCAATTTTGAGCAAGGAACCAAGGCCGTGGCAGAAGCATTGGTAGCAGCAACAAAACAAGGTGCATTCACCCTTATTGGTGGCGGTGATTCGGTGGCGGCGATCAATAAATACGGATTTGCTGAAGACGTTTCCTATGTGAGTACTGGAGGAGGAGCCATGTTGGAATACCTCGAAGGAAAGGTGCTTCCCGGCATTGCAGCTGTGCAAACGAGCTAAGACAGCCAGCCTCAAAGTAATCCCATAGCAAAAAGGATGGCAAACACTTCAACCGGCTTTGGTCGTCCATCCATGATCAAGACTTGATCGAAAAGTGAAATGCTATCACCCGTATACACCTTTCCATCTCGAATGGTAAAGATGAGGTCGAGGGGGAAGGTACTGTCTCCGCGGTAAATCTTGCCTTGATCGAAAGTGTATTGCACGTCCAAGGCAAAATTGCTGTCTTGCAGGTAAAGTTGGTTGTTCCTGAAGGTGTAAAGTAGATCAAAAACGGAAGAGCTAAACCCCTTGTAAATTCGATTGTCTTCAATGGTGAAGATGGCTTCGGCCCAAGAACTTCGGAATCCTTCACACAAAATTCCGTTCTCGAGGTTCAAGGCCATCTGATTGAAGAAAAAAGGTTCTTCTAGATAGACATAGGTTTGGGCACGTGCTTCATTCGGGGTGAAACAGCACAAGGCTGCACAAAGACCAAAAAATAAAACGCGAAGGGGTTTCCACTTTACCATGGAAATAAGGTACACAAAAAAATGGGAGCGATTTACTCAGCCTCTTTTACCGTGAAGGTGTATCCCTCCATGATTTGGTTAACGAGAAGCTGTTTGCAGGCGCTATCTACCTTTTCTTCTGCTTCCTGTTTGCTGGCTGCCTCAACGCTCAGCGTAATGTGTTTTCCGATGCGCACATTTCCAATTTCTGGCAAACCAATGTTGCTCATGTTGTTGGATACAGCCTTTCCTTGAGGGTCCAAAAGTGCCGGTAGCGGCATTACGTCAATTTCAGCGTTGAATTTCATGTCTGTTTGCGAAAAAGTGTGCGATAGAAATAATCAGGTACAAAAGTAAGACAACTGGCAACACTAAAAAAACATTCCCGTAAATCAGCAGCGAACTTATCAAAAACATTCCCGACAAGAGAATCAAAAGGTAGCGATGTTGATTTCCTTGCCACGACCAATTTTGAAATTTCAGCCCTAAAAGGGGGAGATTGAGATTGAGGAAAACAGATAAGAGCAAGGCAAAAAAGAGCATCAATGGCGCATCGTTGGTCCAATCCACCAAGTAAACGGGCAATGTTGTATTAAAATGAATCATTGCTGCACCGATCCAAAACAATGCATTTGCCGGCGTGGGCAAACCAATGAATCCGCTTACTTGACGTTCATCAATATTAAACCGTCCCAGCCTCAAGGCACTCATGGAGACCATCAATACGGGAGCTAGAAAGAGGGTCCATGCCTCCCAATGATCTGTTCCGTGGGCATCGTTAAGCAGAAACCAGCATAACGCAGCAGGGGCTGCACCAAAAGAAACCATGTCTGCCAGAGAGTCCAATTGTTTTCCGAGCGGACCCGCCACTTTGAGTAAACGGGCGAGTAATCCGTCAAAAACATCAAAAAGCGCACCCAACAAGATGAGCCAACAAGCAGTTTCGATGTCGCTTTCGGCAAAAACAAAAAACAAGGCCAAAAAGCCACAACTGGCATTGGCAAGCGTTAGGATGTTGGGTATCCACTTTTTCATGGCACCGAAATTAAGCATTTGTTCTTAGCTCTTCGAGATGGGAAGGCTTTGTACTTGTTGCAGCATTTTTTGCATCAATTGTAACTTTTCTGTCAAAAAGCAGTATTACTTCTTGAATTGTGAGAGGCAATGTTTATATTTGCTCTCCGCGAAAATGGTTTGGTGGCCGAGCGGCTAGGCAGTGGTCTGCAACACCACGTACAGCGGTTCGAATCCGCTCCAAACCTCAAAGAAGCCTTCAGTATCGATCTGGAGGCTTTTTTCTTTTATCCCGTACGAAAAATCGTCTTCAACCCGAAAAACCTCAAATTGGCCAAAACCAAATGATCCATGGCACCTTCCTTGATTACCCGGGCTAAACCAAAAAGTCTTCTTATCTTCCAATTCACAAAATTCGAATAAACCATGAAATACCTTTTTCTCATCGCCGTGCTTACCTTCTCTCTCACCACCATCGCACAAAAAGAACAAGCAGCGATGGAAATGCTCGGAGAAGGTCTCAAGGCCATGTCGGCTAAGGAATATGCGAAGGCCGACTCATTGATGGCACTTTCCATTGAATTGCATGAAGACGGTCAAAGCCACTTTCAGCGAGGAAATGTACAGCTTTTGCTCGCGGATACCTGTGCGGCCTGCGCTTCTTATGAGAAAGCCATTAGCATGAATATATCCACCGCAGTTGATCGCTTTGCTTTGAGCTGTGTGCAAGTGGATACCCTGCACTTTCCGGAAGATCTCGACCCGAAAGTCCTAAAAATGGCTAGTTTTTCAACCGTTCAAAAAGAGCGCTGCTCCGATGTTCAAAACCAAATCTTTCATTTGAAGCTTGAAAGTGAAACCATGAATCCAACCCTAATCAGCTTCAGAATAAAAGATGAGTCCTTTGCGGCAGATAGTATTTTGAGCGTAGAAAATTTGGAGGCGCTTCCCGAGTTGGGAAAATTGTATTCCAACACTCAAACACCTCCCATGATCAAGGAAAGTGGGAGTGCTCTTTCTGCTATGACGATTTTGATGCACACCATGAACACCACAAAATATCCCAAAGCAGCGAAGGAATCCGGAGCACAAGGCACGGTAGTTATTTCTTTTGTGGTGAACGAAGAGGGAGAAAAAACGGATTTTGAAATACTGCAGTCGGTCCATCCAGATTTGGACAAAGAAGCCATTCGAGTAGCCAGCACCTTGCCCGAAGTATCTCCGGCCACCGTTGGGGGGAAACCCGTTCAGTTGGAATACATCATGCCTGTTCGTTTTGTGCTGAACTAGGACTTTTTCATGCGAGCATTGACAATGGGGAGGGCCAATTTGTACTTTACCGCCAACACCCTCACTACAATGATTAAGGACCCCGAAGCCAGCAAGTTCAAGCGAGGAGGCACCTCCAAATTCAAAAGCAGTAAGTAGCACAAAGCACCGGCAACGCAAGCAGTACCGTATATTTCTTGGCGAAATAGCAGCGGAATTTCATTGCAAAGCGTATCTCGAATTACTCCCCCAAAAGATGCTGTGATAACGGCTAACATCACTGCAATGGTGGGATCTACTTGAAAGCTCAAGGCCTTTTCCAAGCCAAAAACGGTGAACAAACCTATTCCAACCGTATCAAATATGAAGAGGGTTTTTCTTAAGCGCGAGATGAAAGTTCTGAAAAACCATGCCGCTAAACCTCCGGCCAAACCCATATAGATGTAGTTCACATTGCTCACCCAAGCGATGTCGGTATTCAACAGCAAATCTCTCAAAGTACCACCTCCAAGTGCGGTAACCAAACCAATGATAAACGCCCCAAAAAGATCGAGTTTTTTATCTGCCGCAGTGAGGAATCCTGAGATCGCAAAGGCCAGAATTCCCAGGTGATCGAGGACGAGTAGAATGGTATCTGTGCTCATGATTGCTTGGGCTTCGAGTTATTCATCTTCTCCCCTTCCCGCTTCCTCTCTGGATTTGCTTTCTTGCTGGCTGAGGAAATCAATCACTTCCTCATAAATGGCGCTCATTTCTTCGGGTTTCGAAAAATAATGGAGGTAGGAAATTCGAAAAAGACTGTCCGTGGTTTGGTGTTTTTCGAATATTTGACGGTATGCATTGGCCACTTCCAAATCAATGCTATCTCCTTTGATCATTTTTTGTTTTCGGGCAGCCTCGAGCAGCTGAATATCAGCGAAAAGGGGAACGAACTCCGACTGAGGTATCAATCCTTCGGGCACCGCAGTTCGATGGTCCCTGGTCTCTACACAGCTCGTAATGACCGCAGTTGTGAAGAACAAAGCGAATATGACAGCATGTTTTTTCATTGCTTGAGTTGATTGATCTGCGCTTCGATAGTCGCCATTGTAGAAGTCATTTCCAAGTGCTTAACGATCAAAAATCATGCGTTCGCCTCGTGTTCCTTCGATGACTTGTTCTCCATCAAAAACCAAATTTCCATTCACCCAAGTGGAGGCTACTTTCGAAGTAAATTGATCTCCTTCAAAAGGCGACCACCCGCACTTGTATAAAATGTTCGATTTACTCACTGTCCACTCCTGCTGTGGATCTACCAAAACCAAATCGGCTTTATAGCCTGGTCTGACATAACCTCTGTTGGGAATATCAAAGCAACGGGCCACGTTGTGAGACATCAATTGAGGAACATCTTCGAGGGCCAAGACCCCTTGATGCACCATTTCCAAAACTGCCACGAGCGCGTGCTGAACTAGTGGTCCGCCAGAAGGAGCTTTAAAATAGGTTCCTTTCTTCTCTTCCAAGGTATGAGGAGCGTGGTCTGTGGCGATAACATCAATTCGTCCGTCCAAAATCCCTTTTCTGATCTCCTCACGATCAGCGGCCGACTTCACAGCCGGGTTCCATTTAATGAATGATCCTCGGGTAGCGTATTGTTCATCGGTAAACCACAGGTGGTGAATGCAGGCCTCCGCAGTAATTCTTTTTTGTTCAATGGGGACATCATTTCGGAACAAGCCCACCTCTTTTGCTGTTGAGATATGCAGAATATGAAGTCGAGTATTGAATTTCTCCGCGAGTTCTACAGCCATGGAAGAAGAGCGATAGCACGCCTCAGCACTCCGAATCACCGGGTGTTGGTTCATCGGGACTTCCTCTCCATATTTCTCCTTTGCCGCTGCCATGTTGGCTCTCACTGTGGCTTCATCTTCACAGTGGGTGGCAACGAGCATGGGGCACTCTTTAAAAATACCCTCTAAAACCTTAGGTGCATCCACCAGCATGTTTCCAGTAGAACTCCCCATAAACACCTTTATCCCGCAAACCAACTTTGGATTGGTTTTCAGCACCTCATCGATGTTATCATTACTCGCGCCCATGAAGAAGCTATAATTTGCGGGCGACACCTCCGCTGCACGGTCGTATTTATCCTGTAGTAATTCTTGAGTAAGGGCGTTGGGAACCGTGTTGGGCATCTCCATGAAGGAAGTGATTCCTCCAGCAACGGCTGCTCGAGATTCCGTTGCTAATTCCCCTTTGTGGGTTAGCCCCGGCTCACGAAAATGCACCTGATCGTCAATCACTCCGGGAAAAAGCCATTTACCAGTCCCATCAACCACATTTGAGGCTTCGGGCGTGGGTTGTGAAGCGTCTAGGATGGATTCAATGAGATCGTTTTTGAGCAGCACATGCTTGCGCTCACTTTTTCCTTCGTTTACGAGAAGGACATTTTTAATAAGAGTAGTACTCATGTGCTTGAATTAAAGATTGGGATTCTTTTTCACCGGAGAGAAGCGCATTTTGATCACCCCCCAAAAGGCTTCCTTGAAAATACCCAAGCTCATTTTGGACTCGCCAAATTGTCTGTCGATAAAAGTAATGGGCACCTCTTTGGCCTTGAAACCGAGCCGTGATGCCTTGTATTTCATTTCGATTTGAAAAGCATATCCAATGAACTTGATTCCGTTCAAATCAATCGTTCGCAATACTTTGGACGTATAGCATTTGAATCCTGCCGTACAATCGCGGATACCGAGCCACAAGACGATGTTCACGTAAACCGAAGCGAAGTAAGACATCAGAATCCGGTTAAGCGGCCAATTGTCCACTTTTCCGCCTTTCACATATCGCGACCCGATGCTAAAATCGGCCCCATCTGTTGCGCAGGCGGCATACAATCGTTCGAGATCGTCAGGATTGTGTGAAAAGTCGGCATCCATCTCAAAAATGTAGCCGTACTGATGTTCCAAACCATATTTAAATCCGGCAATGTAGGCCGTTCCCAATCCTTGTTTTCCCTCGCGTTCAAGGAGGTGGAGTTGTTCTGGAAACTCTTTTTGAAGCTCCTTCACCTTGGCCGCTGTTCCGTCTGGAGAGCCATCGTCAACGATGAGCATGTGGAAGGGTTTCTTCAAAGAGAACACTTTGCGCACGATGCGTTCGATGTTTTCAATTTCGTTGTACGTGGGGGTAATGACCAAACTATCAGACACAGGCGTGGGCTTTGTGGGACAAATATAGGGCAAACTAATGAAGCCCAAAACCGATTAACAGGGCTTGGGAATTTCCATCTAAAAACCTTGATGAATGGGAATTATGCCTTGATCATGCGCAAGAACTTCACTTCCTCTTCAGTCAAATGACGGTACCTTCCGCGGGGTAAGTCCTTTTTTGTTAGGCCGGCAAAAACCACTCGATCGAGTTTACTAACGGTATATCCAAAGTGCTCAAAAAGACGAGCAACGATGTTGTTTTTCGTGGAGTGAATCTGAATCCCGATTTGATGCGGATCTGACCCATTCCCAACGTAATCAATTTCTTGCACCTTTACGATTCCATCATCCAATTCAACACCTTCCCGAATAGCTGCAAGGTGAGTGGACTTGACCTTTTCTTTGAGGGTGACGTGGTAAATCTTGCGCACTCCACTCTTGGGATTGTTGAGGTTTTTAGCCATTTCACCGTCGTTGGTGAAAAGCACAAGTCCGGTGGTTAGTCGGTCCAATCTACCTACTGGCGAGATGGCTTCTTTTGTTGCGCCTTTGATGAGGGAAGCTACCGTTCGTCTGCCCAATGGATCATCCATTGAGGTAACTACGTTTTTGGGTTTATTGAGTAAGACGTAACGCTTTTTATCTGGCTTGATGCTGTTGCCATCGTACTTGATGTCGTCGCTGGGCATCACTCGTGTGCCTAATTCCGTCACAACCTCACCGTTCACAGTCACCACACCGGCGGTAATGAGGGTGTCTGCCTCACGGCGGGAACATACGCCAGAGTTGGCGATGTATTTATTCAAGCGCATGGAGCCATCATCTACCCGCGCTTTGATGGCTTTGGGCTTTGATGGACGCCGAACTTCCTCTCCTTTTCGGTTGGTTACTTTCAGTGGTCCTTTCCCAGGACGTTTGTTTTTTGGTGATTCTTTCTTCATCACTGCAAAAATAGGCTTATTTCCGCACTCTTCATCCTTCACCTGCTTTTTGACTTCTTCCCAAACAAAAGCCATGCGAGGAGCACAATAATTGTCTTCAAATAAGCGGATAGAACGCTGATTTCAAGTGAGTCAACTTGGCGCCAACCCCACTTCCGACGATGCTGATGATATCAAAACGCGCCTCTCCTGGCCAATTCGTTTTTCGAAGATAATGGTCTGCGGCTTTAATGATGCGCGTTTGTTTGTTCTTCACCACAGCTTGCCAGGGGGAGCCATAATGTTCGCTGCTCCTCATTTTAACTTCAATGAACACCATGATGTCTTCTCGAGAAGCGATGATATCAATTTCAGCCTTTCCAAATCGCCAGTTGCGTTCAAGAATGGTGTACCCTTCTTTTTTGAGGAAAGAAGTGGCCATGTTTTCGCCGGTGTTGCCCAGTGCATTGTGATCCATTTTTGCAAGGTGAGGAATGTTTTTGAAAGAAGTACCTTTGCCGAAATTCCAATTTGTATGCGTGCTGCAGTTATTTTGTGTGTGATGCTTTTGAGTACTTTTTTCGGAGTTGCTCAAGACGTGGGTGAAGTGAATTTGCTTTCTCGAAGCGAGATTAGACATCGCAGCAATCAATTCTTTTTTTATTGGGGGTACAATCGGGCGAGCTATAACCCTTCGGACATTTCATTTCGGGGTGAAGGTTATGATTTTAAGCTTGAAAAAGTGAGAGCTCATGACTTGCCAGAACGTTGGGACCCCAAAGTGTATTTCAACCCAAAACAACTCACCATCCCACAATTCAACTTCAGAGTAGGCTATTTTCTAAACGATAAATACAGCATTTCTTTGGGCTGGGATCACATGAAGTACCGCATCGATGAGTTTCAACGCGTACAAGTTCGTGGTGAAATTTCGAGTGAGCTGAGTGAAGAATACGGCGGTGTTTACGACGGACAATATGCCATACTTGACCCCAAGCGCTTCCTTACCATGGAACACACTGATGGTTTTAATTTTGTGCGAGCGGCCATTGAGCGACAAGATGTAATTGCTCGTTCAAAAAATGGAAAACACGGGGTATGCTTCACTGGGGCTTTGAGCTTGGGCGCCATGTTTCCCTGGACCGATTTCACGCTTTTTGGTGAACGAAACCGAAATTTTGTGCACTTAGCCGGTTATGGGGCGTCCATCCACACGGGGTTCCGTTTTGAGTTCTTCAATTATGGCTTCGTTCAGTACGCCAGTCAGCTCGGTTGGGTGAACATGCCAGACATCATTCTCGAAGGGAAAAGTGCGGCACGGGCGAGTCAGAAAGTCACCTTCCACGAGCGCTCCATCGTTGCCGGCGCTTACATTCCCATCCAGCGCAAGAACAACTAAGCTTGGCAATTTGATGGAAATGGAGCAATATCAGACCTTATTTTAGCACCATATCTGTACTTCCGATGAGGGCAGATCCTTCATAAACGAAGACTTTATAATCGCCTTTCTCCAGCTCTGATTCTGGGCTATAGAAAATACACACGTCCATTTGATTGTTGTTGTAGTCGATTTCACGGCTCACGGAATAATAATCTGCTCCACCATCGAAATCGTATTGCTGTGCGCCATTTTTGGTAGGAAGTACCTGTCCATTTGGAGCTATGATGCGCATGTAGAGGTTTTTCGTTCCGGGTTTCGCAATGGGGTTTTCAACCACCGTAAAGCAAGCCTTGATCATGTCTGCCCGGCGTGCTCGATTGGTTTCTGATTGTTTTCCTCCGCTAGACAGACGGATACCTTGCGCCAACAATCCAGTGCTTTGGAGACGCTGACCTGTGGCAATGATGTTCTCCATGTTTTCTTGTCGTTCTTGAAGGTTCTCGTTGCGTTTGGTTACATCTTGCACGGTTTGTTTCATGGCTAGGTTTTCCTCTTGCAGTGCCTTGTTGAGCTGGTTGAGGGAGTCGATCGTAACCACATATCCTTTCATGATTGATCGCAAGGTTTCGGTTTCCTTTTTGAGTTTTGAAACGCTCCAATTGCGGTCTTTCACTTTTTTCAAGAGGTCTTCAATTTGACCGCGCTGATCGGCCATTTCAGCCATCAGAAAAGAATTCTCGGTTTTCAATGTATCGTAACTGAACATCATCTTCTGGAGGTCCAATTCGAGTTGATCGCGTTCGATGCCGAGTCCGTCAATCGTTTCTACCTGTTCGGATACGGTATCGCTTGAGCCTTTTAATTTGAAGCCGAGGTAGCCACAAACGATCAGAAGTAAAGCGATGATGACGAGGGATGTTTTATTGTTCATGTTTTTCAACTTTGATGTACGAAGTTAACGTTACGCGGGGTGATTTTTATATTTCCGAATGAAAATTGCGAGCAGTTCATTGTTAATCGATCTGAACTTTCCATTAAACGTTATTTTGATGACAGTTGTGGACGCTTTCTTGGAAGGCATTCGATGAAAAAAGATACTCTTTTCGCGCTGAAATTGAACAAATCTTGCTTTAAAACACTCATTATTACGGGTTTTTAACAGCCCGAAGAAGTTCACTAAATTGTGATTCTTAAATGCCGCAAACCAAGTATATTCGCCTCGAATGAATTCACCATCGCCTACAAAAACAGATCGCCTCGATCGGAAGAACCGCATATTGGTCTCTTTTCGAGAAATTCGGCAGCGCACGATTTCCCTTTGCCAGCCCTTAGAAATTGAGGATTTTGTGGTTCAACCCAGCGAAGATGTATCGCCTCCAAAATGGCACCTCGCTCATACCACTTGGTTTTTTGAGAACTTCATCCTTTCCAAAGACGAATCCTACAGTCCTTACCACCCTCAGTATGGCTATCTCTTCAACAGCTATTATGAAGGTGAAGGAGCGAGAGTACTTCGCAAAGAACGCGGATTTTTGAGCCGACCCACCGTTGCAGAAATTGCTCATTACCGCACTTATGTGAACGAAGGAATGGAGCGGCTGCTGAGCGGAGAAGTGAACGAAGAATTGCTCGATTGGATAGAAGTGGGCTTGCACCATGAGCAGCAGCATCAAGAACTGTTGCTTTCGGACATCAAGTTCATTTTGGGACACAACCCTTTGTATCCGGAGTATGATGATTTTCATGAACACCCCATCGCCAAGAGGTCTGAATGGGTGCACATGGAGGAAGGAATGTATAAGATTGGTTTTCGGGGTGATGGATTTTCGTTTGACAACGAACTTGGGGCGCACGAAGTATTTTTGCCTGCTTTTACCATAAAGAGTGAGTTGGTGAGCAATGGAGAGTTCATCGATTTTATTGAAGCCGGAGGTTATGAATCTTTTGGATATTGGCACGCCGAAGGGTGGGAATGGGTAAAAGCCAACAACATCTCGGCTCCCTTGTATTGGCAAAAAAGAGAGGGAACTTGGTACCATTATACGCTCGAAGGACTTCAAGCCATCGACCCAAAAAAACTATTGAGCCACGTTTCTTTTTATGAAGCTGCCGCCTTTGCGGAATGGAAGGGAGCCC
Organism: uncultured Comamonadaceae bacterium; assembly: GCA_964649515.1. GTDB lineage: Bacteria > Bacteroidota > Bacteroidia > Flavobacteriales_D > Sanyastnellaceae > CALKGK01. The sequence goes on from CAZYPV010000003.1 coordinate 78,123, forward strand.
GACTCCTCACTGAATTTGAGTGGGAAGCGGCTCATGAAAAACTGAATATTGGCTCTAGGTGGGAGTGGACGAATAGTGCTTACCTCCCTTATCCCAAGCACGAAAAAGCAGCCGGAGCTTTGGGAGAATATAACGCGAAATTCATGTTGAGTCAAATGGTACTTCGCGGGGGCTCCGTAGCTTCGCCACCAAATCACGTTCGCCCGAGTTATCGCAATTTTTTCCACCCCCACTTGCGATGGCAGTACACGGGAATTCGACTCGCTAAAAAACACTGAAATGAAAACTAAAAACCTACCGATCAACACAAAATTTGCTGAAGATATCGACCACGGCTTATCCCTCAAGTTAAAGAAACTACCCTCAAAATATTTCTACAACAAGAAAGGCGACGAGCTCTTTGTAAAAATCATGCATTGTGAAGAGTACTATCCTACGGATTGTGAATTGGAAATTTTAAAGCATCAATCGTCCGACATTATTGCTGCTTGCAATTTACCGCGCAATCGTGTGAATGTAATTGAACTGGGCGCTGGGGATGGACTCAAAACCCGAGAGTTATTGAAGGGTTTTGTTCAGGAGAAAGTTGAAACCCGTTATTTACCTGTGGACATCTCTGCGAACGCTGTTGAAGGTCTTGTGAGCAAACTAAAAGTTGAAATCCCCGAAGTTGAAACGAAAGGGAAAGTGGGCGATTATTTCGAAATTCTCCATGAAGTAAGTGCCACATCTGAGCGCGCCAAACTCATTCTTTTCTTGGGTTCAACCATCGGCAATATGACCCCAGAGGTAGCCCAGCAGTTTGTGAGCGACATTGCCAAAAACATGCAAGCGAATGACCGATTGCTCATTGGTTTTGACCTGAAGAAAGAACCGGAAACCGTGCGAGCGGCATACAATGATAAAACGGGTTATACCCGAGCATTCAATCTCAATTTACTGGAACGCATCAATGAAGAATTGGGCGGAAACTTTGAGCTCTCTCAATTCAAGCATTACCCCGTTTACAACCCACAGACGGGAACAGCAAAGAGCTATTTGATCAGTCTTTGCGACCAAGAAGTAACGCTTGCCGCGCTCAACAAAACCTATTCATTTGAAGCTTGGGAAAGCATTCATACCGAAATCTCCCAAAAATACAGCAAATCAGCCATCGAAGATTTGGCCCAAAACTGTGGTTTGGAAGTGCAGCGAACATTTTCAGATCAACGTGCTTATTATGCTGACGTCTTATTTAAAAAACAAGCACCATGAAAGCCATTTGGAACAACACCGTTATTGCTGAAAGCGACGATACCATTGTGATTGAAGGAAATCACTACTTCCCTCCCAGCTCATTGAAAGAAGGCTACTTTAAGTCCAGTGATCATCACACGGTTTGCCCTTGGAAAGGAACCGCTCATTATTACAGTCTTGATGTGAATGGTGAAACCAATGAAAACGCGGCGTGGTATTACCCTGAGGTATCCGAATTGGCCAAAGACCTGAAAGGAAAAGTGGCTTTCTGGAAAGGTGTTGAAGTGGTGAAGTAGACCTAACGCACCACCTGCAAGCTCGATTCCAGCACCTTGGTT